>JBFKUL010000044.1:0-15555 GCA_041635755.1 Burkholderiales bacterium
CGGTTCGTGGCGCGCAAGTCCGCGTTTCCGCCGCTTGGCCTGCTCACCGTCGCGGCGATGCTGCCGCAGGACTGGGCGCTTCGCCTCGTCGACCTGAACGTGCGCACGCTCGAGGACGCAGACCTGAAGTGGGCCGATACCGTGTTCCTGAGCGGCATGATCGTGCACAAGGCCTCCGCGCACGAGGTGGCGGCGCGCTGCGCGCAGCTCGGCAAACCGGTCGTCGCGGGCGGGCCGCTGTTCACCACCGGGCACGCGGAGTTTCCCGAGATCGCGCATTTCGTGCTCGGGGAAGCCGAAGGCGTGATCGGCCAGGTGATCGAGGACGCGCAGCGCGGCACTTTGCAGGCGATCTACCGTTCGGCGCAATGGCCGGACGTGCGCGCCACGCCGGTGCCGCGCTGGGACCTGATCGAGCTTCGAGACTACGTCACGATGCCGGTGCAGTTCTCGCGCGGCTGCCCGTTCAATTGCGAATTCTGCGACATCGTGGTGATGAACGGACGCGTGCCGCGCACCAAGGATCCGTCGCAGGTAGTGCGCGAGCTCGAAGCGCTGCATCGACGCGGCTGGCGCGACATGGTGTTCATCGTCGACGACAATTTCATCGGCAACCGCAAGCGCGCCCGCGCCCTTCTGCGCGAGCTGATCGAGTGGCGCGCGCGCGTGCGCCCGTCCATGGGCTTCCTCACCGAGGCATCGGTCAATCTCGCCGACGATGCCGAGCTCTGCGAGCTCATGGCGCAGGCCGGCTTCAAGAAAGTGTTCCTCGGCATCGAAACGCCTTCGCCGGAGGGGCTCGAGGAATGCAACAAGGGGCAGAACCGCAAACGCGACCTCGGCGAAGCGGTGCGCACCCTGCAGCGGGCCGGGCTGGAGGTGATGGGCGGCTTCATCGTCGGCTTCGACAGCGACCCGCGCGACATCTTCCGGCGCCAGTTCGAGTTCATCCAGCAATCCGGTGTGGTCACCGCGATGGTGGGCCTGCTCTCGGCGCTGCCGCAAACGGCACTCTACCGGCGCCTCGCCGCCGAAGGCCGGATCCTCGCCGAGACCTGCGGCAACAACACCGATGCGGCGATCAATTTCGTCACCCGGCTGGAACCGCAGTTCCTGCTTTCAGGGTACCGGGACCTCATGCGCAGGCTCTATGAGCCGGCGAATTACTACCCTCGCATCCGCACCTTTCTACGCCATTACCGGCCGCAAGGCCCACTGGGGCGTCTGTCCGTCGCGGACCTGAAGGCGTTCCTCAAGTCGCTCTGGGTGCTCGGCGTGCGGCATGGCGGACGCCGGCATTTTTGGGGCTTGCTCTGGACGACGCTGCTCGCGAGCCCGCGGAAATTCCGCGCCGCGATGGAACTGTCGATCCTCGGCCACCACTTCCGGCGCGTCGCAGCGGCGCTCTGAGCCGCCCGCACCGCGCCCCCCAAAAAAAAGCGCGGGCTCGTGGCCCGCGCCTTTGACTTGCATCGAGGGGACCCCCCTACATGGCGAGGATCCAGTCGATCAGCTTCTTGTTGTCCGCGTCCGATAGCGCCGCGTTCGGCGGCATGGGCACCGGGCCCCAGACGCCGCTGCCGCCCTTCTTCACCTTCTCCATCATCTTGGCGTCGGCGCCGGCCTGGCCTTTGTACTTCTTGGCGATGTCCTTGTAGGACGGGCCGACCAGCTTTTTGTCGATGGCGTGGCAGGCGAGGCAGTTGTGCTTCTTCGCCAGCGCGTCGTCGGCCTGCGCCGCGGGCGCGGCGAGCAGGCCCGCCGCCACCAGCGCCGAGAACAAAACGTGTTTCCTCATCGATTGCGCTCCTTCTCTAGTAGATGTCGTGCTGCGTATTGTAAACGTTGAAGTGCCCGGTCGGGGTGATCAGCTTCGGATCCTTGATCACGGTCTTCAGCTTGCGGGTCTTGTCGTCGACCACCACCAGCGCGGAATCCTGGTTCTTCGCGCTCCACACCGAGAACCACACCTCGTTGCCCGCCTTGTTGTACTCGGGCTGCACGATGCGCTTGGCGCCCTCGCCGAGATTCGCCCACTCGGCGATCGGCAGCACCACCGCCGGCTTGTCGAGGTTGTTGATGTCGAACACCGCGATCGATTGCGCGATCTTCGGATCCGGGTTGAGGGGCGTATCGACCCACAGGTTCTTCGACTTCGGGTGGGTCTTGATAAAGAGGTTGCCGCCGCCCTGGCCGTCGAGGTACTGCACCACCTTCCAGGCGTACTGCTTGTGCTTTACCGGGTCGGTGCCGATGAGCGCGACCTTCTCGCTCCCGAGGTGCCCCGTGGCCCACACCGGTCCATATTTCGGGTGCACGAAGTTCGCGCCGCGCCCCGGGTGCGGGATCTTGTCGACGTCGATCAGCTTGACGAGCTTGCCGACCTTGGCGTCAACCACGGCGATCTTGTTCGACTGGTTGGCCGCGACCAGAAAGTAGCGCTTGGTCGAGTCCCAGCCGCCGTCGTGCAGGAAGCGCGCCGCCCCGATCTCGGTCACGGTGAGGTTGTTGATGTCCTCGTAGTTGACCAGAAGGATCTTGCCGGTTTCCTTGACGTTGACGACGAACTCAGGCTTGAAATGGGAAGCGACGATCGCCGCCACGCGCGGCTCGGGGTGGAAGTCCTGCGTGTCCACTGTCATGCCTCGAGTTGCTTGGATCTTGAGCGGCTCGAGCGTGTCGCCCTTCATGATGGTGTACTGCGGCGGCCAGTACGAGCCCGCCAGCGCGAACTTGTCCTCGTAGCCCTTGTACTTCGAGGTGTCGACCGAGCGCGCCTCGAGCCCGATGCGCACTTCGGCGACGTTGTCGGGCTTCGCCATCCACAGGTCGATCAGGTTGATCTTGGCGTCGCGCCCAATGACGTAAAGATAGCGTCCGGAGGCCGACAGGCGCGAGATGTGCACCGCGTAGCCGGTCTTGACGATGTTGATGATCTTCTTGGTGTCGCCGTCAATCAGCGCCACCTCGCCGGTATCGCGCAGCGTGGTTGAGAAGATGTTGTCAATGTTGTACTGGTTCATCTTCTTCTTCGGGCGCTTCTCTGGCGGCACGATGACCTTCCAGGTGTTCTTCATGTCGGCCATGCCCCACTCGGGCGGGGTCGGCGGCGTCTGCTGCACGTAGCGCGCCATCAGGTCGACTTCCGCGTCGGACATGTCGCCCGAGGTGCCCCAGTTCGGCATGCCCGCGGGCGAGCCGTACTTGATGAATACCTTGAGGTACTCCGTGCCCTTCGGCAGCGTGATGTCGGGCGTGAGAGGCTTGCCGGTGGCGCCCTTCCTGAGCACCCCGTGGCATCCCGCGCAGCGCTCGAAGTAGAGCCGGCGCGCGGTATCGAACTCCGCCTTGCTCATCGGCGGCGCCTTCGGATTCACGTCCTGGTGCATATCCTGCGATGCGAGCGGCGAGCCACCCGCCTGGTAGCGGATCTCGGGTTGCGTAACCGGATGCTTGTCTGCCTGCGCGTGCACGCCGCCACCCGGCAGCGCGAACAGCGCGGCGAGCGCGACCGAGTGGGTGAATTGCCTGGTGTTCATGCCTTGTCTCCTTGTCGCAGAAATCGACGACCCTTCACCGGGCCCATGCCGTCGAATTCTAAGTATTGCGTCCTGGTGCGATTTTGATATGAATCAAGTTCACGGCTAGCGCCGCCGACGCCGTCTCTTCGCGAGCCGTCGCGGGGGGCGCGGCGCGCGGGCGCCAGATCACGCGGGTGCTGGCCTAGGGCGTGACAATCACCACGCCCTTCATCTCGGGATGCGGTCCGCACGCGTAGGGAAAGGTGCCCGCCTTTTCGAACTTGCGCTCGTAGCTCTCCCCCGGAAAGAACCGCTCGGACTCGAAGCCGCCCTCGGGACCGAGCCAGATCACCGAATGGCTGGTGCGCTTCTCGCCGTTCACCCAGCGCACCGTAGTGCCGGCCTTTACCGTAAGCTCGGCCGGCTGGTACTTGTAGTCGTCGACCAGTACTTCGACGGTCTGCGAGGCGTGCGCGTACGGCCCGAGCGCGAGCACCAGTCCCGCGAAGGCCGCGGCGACGCAGCGCCGGATCGTTCGCACCTGCATCGGGTTCGCGCCCCGCACGCTAGGGCTTCGCCGCCGTTACATCGCCCTTCTTGTCGATGCCGAGCGTATGGCCGAGCGACACGTGGTGGTAGCGGCCGTCGCTGTAATCGTCGTGGATCGCGAAGCCGAAGTTGTACGTCTTGCCCGGGGCGAGCACGATGTCGCCCTCGCCGCCGCCCGCGAGCAGGCGCACGAAGGTCACGCTCCAGATGCCGGCGTCGTTCTTTGCTTCGACCGAAACGAGACCCTTGCCGCCCTCCATCACGCGCCTGTCGGCGACGTATCCGTCGGCCGGCTTGCCATGGCTCTTCCACTGCAGCAGATCGTAGAACTTGCCGGTCGCGAGGCTGCCGTCCTTGACGTACTTGGTCTTCCTGTCGTCCTTGGCGCCGGGCATGGTGCGTGAATCCTGGTGGCAGCTCGCCCAGCAGCCGCTGAGATCGGCGAACTCGACCTTGTTGTCGTCGAGCATGAACGCAAGCTTCACCGGATTCTCGGGGTCCATCTTCCTGCCTCCGCCCGCGGGTTGCTTCCAGCTGAAGCGCAGGTAGAGGTTCGTTCCGTCGTGGGCCGCCTGCACCGCCACGGCAATCGACGGCGGCTTGCCCTTCTGCGGGTTGGGCTCGATCTTCTGGCCGGTCACCATCTTCACGCTCATGTCGGCGGCTTCGTCGTCGTGGCAGCTGGCACAGGTCTCGCCGCGCTTGATGCCGCGCACGCCGCCGTGCTCGGTGCCCTTCATGATCCACTCCATGGGCGACACGCCGGGGTAGATCGCGGTGATCGTCTTTACCGGCACCTTGCTCCAGTCCGGTGGCGCCGCGAGCGCCCCGCCGGCCGCGACCGCAAGCGCGGCCGCCGAAGCGATGATCAGTGGCCTGCTATGCATTGGAAGCTCCGTGTCCATTCGTCCGGTGTTGCGGCGGGAACGCTTGCGCGCCCCCGCCGCTACCGGATCAATAGATGTCGTGCTGCGTGTTCCAAACGTTGAACTTGCCGGTCGGGGTGATCATCTTCGGATCGGTAATGACCTTCTTGACCTTCAGCGTCTTGTCGTCATAGACGACGATGGCCGACTGATCGGTCTTGCCGCCCCACAACGAGATCCAGACTTCGTCGCCTTTCTCGTTGTACTCCTGGTGCACCGCGCGGCGGATCGCCTTGGTCACCGGCAGGCCCGAGTCCTTCGCCACGTCGATCCTCACCGGCGGCTTGGACAGGTCCTTGAGGTCGAAGACGTAGTTCGCTTCCGCGAGCTCGCGCTCCGGGTGCTGCGGCAGATCGACCCACAGCCTGGTGGACTTCGGATGCGTCTTGACGAACAGGTTGCCGGCGCCCGGCACCTTGAGCTCCTCGACCACCTTCCAGTTGTACTGCTTGTACTTGGCGTGCTCCTTTTTGTCCGAAGGCGTGCTGATCAGCGTCACTACCGCGTCGCCCAGGTGTCCGGTCGCCCAGACCGGGCCATACTTCGGATGCATGAAGTTCGCGCCGCGTCCCGGGTGCGGAATCTTCTTGGTGTCGATCAACGCCGCCAGCTTGCCGGTCTTGGTGTCCACCGCCGCGATCTTGTGCGAGGCGTTCGCCGCCACCAGGAAGTAACGCTTGGAGGCGTCCCAGCCGCCGTCGTGCAGGAATTTGGCCGACTCGATGGTGGTCGTCTTCAGGTTCTTGATGTCGGAGTAGTCCACCAGCAGGATCTGCCCGGTCTCCTTGATGTTGACCACCCACTCGGGCTTGATCTCCGAGGACACGATCGAGGCCACGCGCGGCTCGGGATGGTATTCCCCGTCGACGGTCATGCCGCGAGTGCCGACAATCTTGAGCGGCTTCAACGTGATGCCGTCCATGATCGCGTACTGCGGCGGCCAATAGGACCCACCGATCAGGTACTTGTCCTCGAAACCCTTGAACTTGGAGGTGTCCACTGAACGTGCGTCGTAGCCGATCTTGACCGTGGCGACGGTTTTGGGCGGGCTCATGTACAAGTCAATCAGGTTCACCAGGCCGTCGCGGCCCACCGTGTACACGTAGCGGCCCGACTTGGAGAGCCGCGAGATGTGCACGGCGTAGCCGGTCTTGAGAATGGTCCAGATCTCTTTCGTGTCACCGTCGATCAGCGCGACTTCGCCCGAGTCGCGCAGGGTCACCGAGAACACGTTTTTCATGTTCACCTTGTGTTGCGGCTTGGTCGGGCGGTCCTTGACCGGGATGATCTCCTTCCAGGAGGCCATCATGTCCTTCATGCTGAACTCGGGGGGAACATCCGGCGTGTGCTGGATGTAGCGCGCGAGGGCGTTGACTTCCTCCTTGGTCAGGATGTCGTCGAAGTTGACCATGCCGCCTTCGGTGCCGAAGGCGATGATCTTCTCAAGGCGGTTGGTGCCGAGCTTGAGCATGCCGCCTTCCTGCACCGTGCCGTCCGGAAGGGTCTTCGACCACATCGGCTCGAGGTTCTTGCCCGTAGCGCCCTTGCGCAGCACGCCGTGGCAGCCGGCGCAGCGCTCGAAGTAGACCCTCTTGGCCAGCTCCTTCTCTTCCTTGGTCATTTCCGGCGCCTGCGGCTGCGCGTAGGCCGTCGAGATGGCGAGCGGCAGCAGCGCGAGCCCAAGCGCCCAGCGAAGTTTGCTTCTCATGGTGCGGCTCCTCTTCAAGGTGACGATTTCATCGTCACCACGATGCGCGCGCGCGCGCGAGCTCTCTTTGATGGGAATCAAGAAAACAGCGCCCCAAAGGAACGCTGCGATCAACGGCGCGAGATCAACAGCTCGAAGCAGCCGTCGGTGCGGGCCGTGGTGCGCCAGGCGTAGCCGTTCTGCTGCAGGATGTCGTACAGGGGGAAGGGCTCGCGGTGGATCAGCACCTGGATGCGCTCCCCGGCGCCCGTCATGGACAGCGCCTCGATGATGCGCTCCATCGGCTCGGGCGGCTCGAGCCAGCGCACGTCGACCACGCGAAAAGCGCCCTCCCCGTCCTCGCCCTGCGCGCCGATGGTGCGCGCCACCTGGGGTGCGAGCACGCGCTCATCGAGCTTTGCGCAGGCCGGATAGAGCTGCGACGCGGCGCGCGTGCGGTGGCGCTTGAGCAGCGCATGCAGCGACTCGGAGGCATGCGCGTAGCCGTCCCCGTCGCGCACTTCGCCGCAGGCCGTCGCCTCGCCCAGCAGCGCCCGCAGCGCAGCGCAATCGGCCGTGAGCGTCGCCGCCGCCTCGCTGGGAAATGCCGGCGGTGCAAGCTCGGGCAGCAGCAGATGCGTTTCGGCCTCGAGCCGTCGCCGCAGCGCGTCGCGGAAGCCTGCAAAGCGCGGCGTCCAGCCGTGCCAGTCCTCGGCGAAGGCGGCCGCATCCGCCGCACCGAGCAGTCGCTCGCACAGCGCGTCGTGGCGCTGGAGGATTTCCGCCGTGCCGTTCACGGCGCCGTCCCCGCGCGCCTTGCACGCGTCAGGGCCATAAGCGTAATCGTGAGCGCAACGAGCAGCACGTTGGCGAGTGCGTTGTGCGCCACCACCAGCGCGAGCGGCATGTCGAGATTGCCCATGGTCGAGCCGAGCGCGACCTGCGCCACCGCGAGCGCCGCGATCAGCGTGCCGAGAACGCGCGCCCGCGCCTTCCACCACAGCGCGCCCCCCAGGGCGAGCACGAGCATCGCGGCGGGCCCGGCAAAGATGCCGTGCGCCCCCATGAGCAGGCCGAGCATCTGATCCTTGCATGCGCCGGAGGCGCAATCGGCCGCGGCCTGCGTAACGCTGGTGAGCGCGCCGAGTCCGAGTTGCGCGCCGAGCGCGGCCAAGGCGAGCGCGGCGAGCATGATCAGACCCTCGCCCGCTGCCGCAAGCGGCGGCGAGGTGCGATTGCGCTCCCAGAGCGCCGCGAACAGCGCGGCGAGCGCAAGCCCGCCGAGCAGATTGCCGAGCAGCACCGGGATCGACGGGTCGCGCGCGCTCGCGCGACCGACCAGCGCGAGCGCGATCACCAGCGCCGCAATCAGTACGACCATGACGCGGTTGCCGCGCGCGCGGCCCTCGAAGCCGAGCACCACCACGCCGAAGGCTGCGAGCGAGGCGAGAATGGCGGCGACCCGGTGCACCAGGCGTCCGCCATCGAGCGCCCAGCCACTTGGATCGTAGCCCGCGGCGCATTCGGGCCAGCCTTCGCAGCCCAGGCCCGCGAGCGAAAGGCGCACGTAGGCGCTCGCCACGTTGACCGCGACGGAAAGGGTGCAGCCCGCAGCGGCAAGCCAGAGCACGCCGCGGCCCCCCGTCAGGACACCGCCCGCCGCAACTCGAACGTCAGCCATAACGAAACGGACAGCAGCAGTACCGCGCCTGCCTGGTGTAGCGCCGCGAGCGCGAGCGGCACACCGTTGACGAGCGTCGCAATGCCGAGCGCCACTTGCAGCGCGAGCGCTCCGAGCAGCGCATGGCTCGCGAGGCGCGCGCGCGGCGCGAGTGGCGCGCGCCGCATCGCGAACCACAGGAGCGGCACGGCGAGCATCAGCAGCCAGGCGAGCGCGCGGTGCACGAACTGCACCGTCGCCATGTTGTAGACGAAGTTCCGATGCCAGGGCTCGAGCATCATGATCTCGGGCGGGATCCAGTGCCCGTTCATCAGCGGGAAGGTGTTGTAGGCAAAGCCGGCGCGCAGCCCCGCCACCATTCCCCCGCTCAGCGCCATGACGAACACCAGCGCCGCAAGCGCGCTCGAGTAACGCGCAAGCGAGGCCCTCATCAGCGCGGGCACGGACTCCGGCGGACGAACGCCCAGCCCCGCGCGCGGCGAAGCGAGCAGGCTGAGCGCGATCCACCACATCGCGCCATAGATGAGGAGCGCGAGGCCGAGGTGGGCAGTGAGCCGCAGATGGCTCACGCGCGGCTCGTCGACGAGGCCGCTCATCACCATGTACCAACCCATCGCGCCCTGCGCCGCACCGAGCATGAACACGCCGGCGAGCTGCCAGGCAAGCGGCCGCGACAACCGCCGTCTTACCAGGAACCACAGGAAGGGCACGAAGAAGGCGACGCCGATCGCGCGCCCGAGCAGGCGGTGGAAGTACTCCCACCAGAAGATGCCTTTGAACTCGGCGAGGCTCATGCCGCGATTGACCTGCTGGTACTCGGGCGTCTGCCGGTACTTCTCGAAAGCGACGCTCCAGTCCGCGGCGGAGAGGGGCGGCAGCGTGCCGACGATCGGCTGCCACTCGGTGATCGACAGTCCCGAGTGCGTCAGGCGCGTCACGCCGCCCACCACGACGATGGCGAACACGAGCGCGCAGCACACGAGCAGCCATGCCGCGACCGCGCGCCGAGCGCCTTGCGCGGGCTCGAAGGGCACAGCGCCCCCTTCCCCCGTCCCGAGCGCGCGGGTGCCGGCCAGTGTTTCAGACATGGGACGACGGTGCCACACGCGAGCAGCTTAAAACTTGATCCTTATCAAGTGAAGCTTTCGGCCGGTATTCAAAATCCGCCAGGTATGCGGCCGCCACGCGCGCGCCGCACGAACCGGAAAAAAGGAGCCCGACATGGCCGAGAGCACCCGCACCGCAAATCTAGAAGACGAAGTTCCCGAGGAGCCGGTTCCCGTGATGCAGCAGCTGCTCGACAACCCGTTCCTGCTGCTGTTCCTGGGCATCGCCCTGCCCACGGTGCTGTACATCGTCTGGGGCGTGATGGAAATCGTCGCCATTCCCGTCGGCAAATAAACCAACTGCAAAGGACTTCGCGATGAGCGCAATTCTGCCTCCTGCCAGCCGGGTCTGGTGGAAAGAGCCGGTCGACCGGGTCGAGATCATCTGGGTGGTGATCGCCCTGCTGTGGTGCCTGATCATGTTCTTCATGATGCCGTACTGGCACATCTTCGGCGAGCAGAACCTCGCCAACGAAGCCTACCGCACCACGCCCGAGCTCTACAGCAAGAAGACCCAGGACATGGTCGACAAGTACACCGTGCGCACCGAGACCGACCAGAAAATCCCGGTGGTGGCGCCGCCCGCAGGCAGCGACGTGTACCTGATCGCGCGCCTGTGGTCCTGGTGGCCGATCCTCGAGCTCGAGGCCGGCAAGAGCTACCGCATTCACCTCATGTCCCTGGATTGGCTGCACGGCTTCTCGCTGCAGCCCGAGAACATCAACATCCAGGTGCACCCGGGATACGACCACGTGCTCACGGTGACGCCGACGCGCGCCGGAACGTACTCGATCATCTGCAACGAGTACTGCGGCGTCAACCATCACACCATGCTCAGCAAGCTCTACGTGAAATAAGGCGATAAGGGGAACGATATGGCCGTCAACAGAATGTTCCGCACCTGCCCGAGCAGCGGGCTGGTGTTCCACGAACCGGCAGAAAGGCTGATGCGGTGGAACGCCGTGGTCGCCGTGGTGATGCTGCTGATCGGCGGCCTGCTCGCCATCGGCGTCACGCTCACGCGCTGGCAGGCCGTGCACTGGCTGGCCCCGGATACCTTTTATCAGGTGCTCACGGCGCACGGACTGAACATGCTCGTGTTCTGGATCATCTTCTTCGAGATGGCGGTGCTGTACTTCGCCGCCTCGACGCTGCTGCGCTGCCGCCTGGCGACCCCGGGGCTGGCGTGGCTCGGCTTCTGGCTGATGGTGGTCGGCGCGCTGGTCAACAACTACTCGGTGCTGCGCGGCGATTCGAGCGTGATGTTCACTTCGTACGCGCCGATGGGCGCGCATCCGACCTTCTACCTCGGTTTGATCGTGTTCGCGGTCGGCGCGCTGATCGGCTGCTTCGTGTTCTTCGGCACCCTCGTCGTGGCGAAGAACGAACGCACCTACCACGGCTCGGTGCCGCTGGTGACCTTCGGCGCGATCACCGCGGCGATCATCGCGGTGTTCACCATCGCCTCGGGCGCGATCATCCTGATTCCGACCTTCCTGTGGTCGGTCGGGCTGATCGAGCACATGGACTCGCTGATGTATCGCACCGTCTGGTGGGCGTTCGGGCACTCCTCGCAGCAGATCAACGTCTCGGCGCACGTCGCGGTCTGGTATGCGATCGCAGCGATCGTGTTCGGCGCCAAGCCGCTGTCCGAGAAGGTGAGCCGCGGCGCGTTCCTGCTCTACATCCTGTTCCTGCAGCTCGCGAGCGCGCACCACCTGCTCGCCGACCCGGGCCTGACCTCGAACTGGAAGATCTTCAACACCAGCTACGCGATGTACCTCGCGGTGCTCGCCTCGATGGTGCATGGCCTGACGGTTCCCGGCTCGATCGAGGTGGCGCAGCGCAACAAGGGCTTCACGCACGGCCTGTTCGAATGGCTGCGCAAGGCGCCCTGGGGCAACCCGGTGTTCTCGGGCATGTTCATGTCGCTGCTCGGCTTTGGCTTCCTCGGCGGCATCTCGGGCGTGATGATGGGCACCGAGCAGCTCAACCTCATCATCCACAACACGCTCTACGTGCCGGGGCACTTCCACGCCACCGTGGTGGTGGGCACGACGCTTGCGTTCATGTCGCTCACCTACTTCCTGATCCCGGTGCTGTTCCGCCGCGAGCTGATGTTCCCGGGGCTCGCCAAGTGGCAGCCGTACCTGTTCGGCATCGGCATGAGCCTGTTCGCGCTGTTCATGATGGGCGCGGGCACGCTCGGCGTGCCGCGGCGCCACTGGGACATCAGCTTCGCCGGCAACATCTTCACCCATGAGTTTCCGGGTGCAGCCTGGTTGATGATGACGCTGATGGGCCTGTCGGGTCTGGTGGCGATCGTCGGCGGCGGCGCGTACCTGCTGATCACGGTGGGATCGGTATTCCTCGGCAAGAAGATCGAGACGCCGGGCTTCGCCCACGTGCGCGCCGCGGAAGGCGTGACCAAGGCGCCCAAGCCGGTCGATGTGGCGATCACCTCGCACGGCAACGGCACCGGGGCGCTCGCCGCGCCCGGCACCTTCGTGCTGGCGATGGTGTTCCTGATCGCCTTCGTGCTGTACTACTTCGTCAACTGGAAGTACCTCTCGACGGTGTGGCCGCTCAAGTAGCCGTGGTCACGACGGGGAGCACGCGATGAAGCTCGTGTTCGATCTGTTCAAGCTGCGCATCGGCTTCGCCATCGCCGCGACCGCCCTGGCGGGCGTCGCGGCGACGCCGGGCGGGCCGCTGCCGGCCTGGAACATGGCGGTGCTGGCGCTCGCCGTGCTGGTCGCTTCGGCCGCCGCGGGCGCTTTCAACCAGTACATCGAGCACGATCTCGACGCGCGCATGGGCCGCACGCGAAACCGCGCCTTCGTCACAGGCCGGCTCACGCCGCACGCGGGCTGGCTCTGGCTGATCGGCGCGCTGGTGGCCGGCGCGACCGCGGCCGCCGCGGCGGCGACCAATGGGCTCGCCGCTGCGTTCGTTTTCCTCGGCGCATTCTTTTACGGCATCGTCTACACGGTGTGGCTCAAGCGGCGCACCTGGTGGAACATCGTGGTTGGCGGACTTGCCGGCAGCTTCGCCGTGCTCGCGGGCTCGGCGGCCGTCAGCCCCGAGATGAGCCCGGCGGCGCTCGCGCTCGCGCTGGTGCTGTTCCTGTGGACCCCGCCGCACTTCTGGAGCCTGGCGATCGCCTTCAAGGAGGACTACGAGCAAGCGCGAGTGCCGATGCTGCCGGTGGTCGTCGGCACCTCGGCGGCGGCACGGGTGGTGCTCGCGAATACGCTTGTGCTGGTTGCCGCGTCGCTGGTTCCGGTCTGGTTCGGGCTTGGACCGGTGTATCTCGTCGCAGCGCTCGCCGGCGGCACGTTGCTCGTCGTGCGCAGCATGCAGCTCGCGCGACGGCCGTCGCGCGCGAGCGCCATGGCGAATTTCCACGCCTCGCTGGTGCAGCTCTCGCTGCTCATCGTCGGGGCCTGGTTCGCGGCGTAGCGATGCGCGCCGGCGCGGCCGGGTCCACGCTTCTCGCCCTCGTGTCGGTGCTCGCCCTGCTCGGGGCGACGCGCGCGCCCGCCTCCGTGCCCCCGCCCGATTCGCCGCTCGACCGGCGCGCCGCGCTCACCCACAGCCAGGCCGCGATCGGCCGCCCGGTGGGCGAGCATACGTTTACCGCCGCCGACGGGCGGCGCGTGCGCCTGTCGGACTACCGCGGCAAGCCGCTCGTGGTGAGCTTCGTGTACACCGCGTGCTACCAGATCTGCCCGACGACGACGCAGTTTCTCGCCGGCGCCGTCAGGAAAGCGCGTGCCGCACTCGGCCCGGAGAGCTTCACGGTGGCCACGATCGGCTTCAACCTGCCGCAGGACACGCCCGAGGCGATGCGCCAGTTCGCCCGCCAGCAGGACGTGGCGATCGCGGACTGGGATTTCCTCTCGCCGGACATCGCCGGGCTCGACACGCTGCTGGAGCGCTTCGGGTTCAGCTTCGCCGCCACGCCCAAGGGATTCGACCACCTGCTGCAGGTCTCGATCCTCGATGGCAACGGGCGCGTGCACACGCAGCTCTACGGCGACGAGTTCGAGCTGCCGCGCTTCGTCGAGCCGCTCAAGGCGCTCGCCACCGGCACGCCCACGCCGCCGCTGTCGGACTTCGGCGAGCTGCTCGAGCGCGTGCGGCTGCTGTGCACCGTGTATGACCCCGCCGCGGGGCGCTACCGGCTCAACTACGCCATCGTCATTGAGCTGCTGGTCGGCGCCAGCATTCTGCTCGCCGGTGTGGTGAGCGTCACCTACGAGTGGCGCAAGCGCTCGCGAGCACAGCGCGGCTGACAGGCAGGGTCCCTCGCGCTGCGCGTACCGCCGCGCGAGCGCCGGTACGCCTTTGATTCATATCAATTCCGCACCCGCTGCCGGCCTCTAAGATCGGCCAAACGGGAGCGATTCTTGCTGTCACTCATCCAGCGCGCAGGCCGCCGCGTCTTCCTTGCCGTCGAGGGCGTGTTCAACCTCGCGTTCAGCGACAAGCTCAATCCGCTCTACTACCTCGGCCCGATCAGCTACTTCATGTTCTGGATCGTGGTGGCGAGCGGGCTGTACCTGTACGCCTTCTTCGAGACCAGCGTGACCGGCGCCTACGACTCGGTCGAGGCGCTGACCCACAGCCAATGGTACGCCGGCGGCATCATGAGGAGCCTGCACCGCTACGCCTCGGACGGCATGGTGCTCACCATGCTGCTGCATCTCGTGCGCCATTTCACCTTCGACCGCTACCGCAGCTTTCGCTGGTTCTCCTGGGTGAGCGGCGTGGCGCTCTTGTGGCTGGTATACGTCTCGGGCATCAACGGCTACATGCTGCCCTGGGATCGGCTCGCGCAGTTCGTGGTCGTTGCCACGGCCGAGTGGTTCGACTGGCTGCCGATCTTCGAAGGCTCGCTGGTGCGAAATTTCATCTTCAGCGAGAACTTCAACGACCGCCTGTTCTCGCTGCTCTCGTTCATCCACATCGGCGTGCCGCTCGGCGTGCTTGCGCTGCTGTGGGTGCACACGCAGCGTGTGCCGGGCGCCCGCACCTCGCCGCCGGCGCCGATCATGGCGATGGTGCTGGTGACGCTGGTGGTGCTCTCGCTCTTCAAGCCCGCGCTCAGCCAGGAGCGCGCCGACCTCGCGCAAGCGGTCACCGTGATCGGCTTCGACTGGTTCTATCTGCCGACCTTCGCGCTGCTCTACAAGACCTCGCCCGGCGCGCTCTGGGCGCTGCTCGGCGGCGCCACCGCCCTGTTCGTGATCGCGCCGTGGCTGCCGCCCAGGCGGCGCGTCGGCCCGGCCGAGGGTTACCACGCGCTGCTGCGGCCCGACAACCGCTTTATCACCGTGCGCGAGGGCGAGACGCTGCTCGACGCGGGCCTGCGCGCCCGCGTACCGTTTCCCTACGAGTGCCGCAACGGCGGCTGTGGCGAGTGCAAGGCGCAGTTGCTCTACGGCGAGGTCGACCACGGCGCCTACCAGCCGAGCGCGCTCAGCGAGGCCGAGCGCCGCGACGGCAAGATGCTGCTGTGCTGCGCGACGCCGCTCGCCGACCTCGAGCTCGAATACCAGCCCGCGGCGCAGCTGGCGCCCGCTCCGCTGCGCGTCTACAGCGCGACGGTCGAGAAGATGCAAAAGTTGGCCCCGGACGTGATGCGCGTGCTGCTTCGCCTGCCCGCCGGCGAGAAGATCGACTTCTATCCCGGGCAGTACATCAACGTGCTGCTCGATGACGGCGAGAAGCGCAGCTTCTCCTTCGCCACCGCGCCGCACGAGACCGGCGCGATCGAGCTGCAGATCCGGCGCATTCCGGGCGGACGCTTCACCACCCACGTGTTCGAGGGGTTGGGGGAGGGCGACACGTTGCGCATCGAGGGCCCGCTCGGCTCGTTCTTCCTGCGCGAGAGCGGCGACAAGCCGATCATCTTCGTCGCCGGGGCCACCGGTTTCGCGCCGGTGAAGAGCATGCTCGAACACGCTTTTCACCGCGGCATGAAGCGCCGCATGGTCCTCTACTGGGGTGTGCGCCGCCCGCAGGACCTCTACCACGGCGAGCTCGCCGCGCGCTGGGCGCGCGAGCACGACAACTTCAG
>JBFKUL010000045.1:0-15345 GCA_041635755.1 Burkholderiales bacterium
GACTGGCTGCAGAGCTTCTCGACCTGCCTCGCCACGGGCAATCTGAACGCGGCGGCGAAGCTCTTCGTCGACGATTGCTTCTGGCGCGATCTCGTCGCCTTCACCTGGACCCTCAAGACGTTCGAGGGCCGCGACGAGGTCAAGGCGCTGCTCGCGGCGACGCTCGCCGCGACGAAGCCGGGCAAGTTCGTGGCGCTCGGCCCGTCGAAGACCGCGAACGGGGTCACCGAGGGCTGGTTCTCCTTCGAGACCGGCGTCGGGCGCGGCACCGGGCACCTGCGGCTGCGCGACGGGCGCTGCTGGACGCTGCTCACCACGCTGCAGGAGCTCAAGGGCTTCGAGGAAAAATCCGGGCGCACGCGCGAGCGCGGGCTCGAGCACGGCGTGGTGCCCGACCGGCTCTCCTGGCTCGAGCGCCGCGAGATCGAGGCCGCCGAGCTCGGCATCGAGAAGCAGCCTTTCGTACTGATTGTGGGCGGCGGGCAGGGCGGCATGGCGCTCGGCGCGCGGCTCAAGCGCCTCGGCGTGCCGGCGCTCATCGTCGAGAAGAACAAGCGCGCGGGCGACTCGTGGCGCAACCGCTACAAATCGCTCTGCCTGCACGACCCGGTGTGGTACGACCACATGCCCTACCTGCCGTTTCCCGATCACTGGCCGGTCTTCTCGCCCAAGGACAAGATGGGCGACTGG
This sequence comes from Burkholderiales bacterium, assembly GCA_041635755.1. GTDB lineage: Bacteria > Pseudomonadota > Gammaproteobacteria > Burkholderiales > SG8-39 > JBFKUL01. The sequence goes on from JBFKUL010000045.1 coordinate 691, forward strand.
CTGGAGATGTACGCGCGCGTGATGGAGCTCGATTACTGGACCTCCACCAAGTGTCTCGAGGCGGCCTGGGACGAAAAAGCGCAGCAATGGACGGTGCAGGTGAACCGCGGCCGCAAGCTGATCGAGCTGCGCCCGAAGCACCTGGTGCTCGCGACCGGCATGTCCGGCTTTCCGAATTTCCCGGAAATTCCCGGCGCGGAGAACTTCGCGGGGACGATCGTGCATTCGAGCCGCCACGAGGGCGGCGAGGGCTGGGCGGACAAGCGCTGCGTCATTCTCGGCTCGAACAACTCGGCCCACGACATCGCCGCTGACCTGGTGGAGCACGGCGCGGCCGAAGTCACCATGGTGCAGCGCTCGAGCACCGTGGTGGTCACCTCGGATGCGCTAATGGAGCATGCCTGGGGCAAGCTCTACTCGGAAGCGGCGCTCGAAGCGGGCATCACCACCGAGATCGCCGATCTGACGGTGGCGGCGACGCCGTTCAAGCTCATGCCCTCGTTCCAGAGGCCGATCTACGAAGCGATCCGCAAGCGCGACGCCAAGCTCTACGACGGGCTCGACAAGGTGGGCTTCCAGTACGACTTCGGCGAGGACGGCTCGGGCATCCACTCGACGTATCTACGCCGCGGCGCCGGCTACTACATCGACGTCGGCGCCTCGCAGCTCGTGATCGACGGACGCATCAAGCTGAAGAGCCCGGCGGAAATCACCGGCATCGCCGAGCGCACCGTGCGCCTGAGCGACGGTTCGGCGCTGGCCGCGGACCTGATCGTCTTCGCCACCGGCTACGGCTCGATGAACCAGTGGGCCGCGCAGCTCATCTCCGAGGAAGTCGCCGAGCGCGTCGGCAAGTGCTGGGGGCTTGGCTCGAACACCAAGTACGACCCCGGGCCTTGGGTCGGCGAGCTGCGCAACATGTGGAAGCCCACGCAGCAGCCGGGCCTGTGGTTCATGGGCGGCAACCTGATGCAGGCGCGCCACTACTCGCTCTATCTCGCGCTGCAGTTCAAGGCGCGCTACGAATCGATCCCAACACCGGTGTACTTCATCGATCCGGTGCATCATCCCTGATTCTGCGTCGGACTCGAAACCACGGTTCATCCATCCGATACGCGTGCGGCTCGTCCTCGATACCAATATCTGGCTCGATTGGCTGGTGTTCGACGATCCCTCGGTCGCGCATGTGCGCGCCGCGGTGGCCGCCGGGCGCGTGCAGGCGGTGATCGACGAGGCGGGCGAAGCGGAGCTCGCGCGCGTGCTTGCCTATCCGCTCGGGCGCTTCTCGCTGGACGAGGCGGGGCAGGCGGTGTGCCTCGCGCAATGCCGGCGCGTCGCGCTGCGCCTGGACGGGAGCGAAGCGGCCGCGGCCGCGGGTGTTGCGCTGCCCAAGTGCAGCGATCCGGACGATCAGAAGTTTCTCGAGCTCGCCGCGGCCTGCGGCGCGGCGTATCTCGTCACCAAGGACCGCGCGCTGCTCGAGCTCGCGGGGCGCGAGCTGCCGTTTCGCATCGTCGCGCCCGGGGCGCTCGAGCTCGGCTGAGCGGCGCGCTCAGGGCTTGTAGCCGGCGCGCGTCATCATGTCGTAGCGCACGCGATCGTGCGCCTGCACCGGGTCGACGCCGCTGCGCACCGCCTCGACGATGTTGTCCTCGATCGACTTGAACAGCTTGGCGAACTCGAGCACCTCGGCCATCTTGGCTTTTGGCACCACGCAAACGCCGTTCTCGTCGGCCATGATGAGATCGCCCGGGCGCACCGCGACGCCGCCGAGCTTGACCTCGATCGCGTAGCCCGCGCACGCGCAGCGGTTGCGGATCGACTGCTGGATGAAGCCGCGCCCGAACACCGGCAGGCCGAGCTGCTTGTATTCGTCGATGTCGCGCGTGACGCCGTCGATCACGCACCCCGCGAGCCCGAAGTGCCGCGTGGTGAAGCCGGCCACGCCGCCGTAGCTGTTGACGTCCATGCGCCCGCCCTGGTCGATGACGAGCACGTCGCCCGGGTGGCCGCGCTTGACCGCCTCGAGCGTGCCCAGCACCGGCGATTCCGTCGCCTCGCCCACCGGCACCAGCTTGAGCGTCGCGGCCGGGCCGACGATCTTGGGGCACGCGTCCCACAGCGGCCCGATGCCGTGCGGCGCGCCCTGGATGCCCAGCCGATCGAGCCCGTCCGAGACGTTGGCCGTGGAGAGCATGCGGTACTCGGCGATGAGGCGCTTGGTGTCGGTCTCGGCGGCGGCCATGGCGGTCTCCTTTGCGGGCGGGGTTGTCAACGCGGGGTCGAGCCGTGATAGTAGCGAAGAGCCGTCACCTGAAGAACGTCCCATGCCCGCTGCAGCGAAACACCCGGTGGTGCTGATCGGCCGCATGTACCACCCCGAAGGCGAGGCGCGCCTGCGCGCGCAGGTGCCGGTGGACGTCCTCGAGCAGCCTTCGCCGGAGGACATCAAGCAGGCACTGCGCACCGCGAGCGGCGCGTTCGTGCGCTATCCGAACAAGCTGCGCGCCGACGCGCTCGCCGAGGCCGCGCAGCTGAGAATCATCAGCACCTCGGGCCGCGGCACCGACGCGATCGACCTTGCCGCGGCGACCGCGCGCGGCATCGCGGTGGTGAACAACCCGGCCTTCGGCACGGTGCCGGTGACCGAGCACACGATCGGCGTCATGATCGCGCTCGCCAAGAATCTGATCCCGCTCAACCGCGAAACGCACGCCGGCACGGGCTGGGCGGCGCAGAAGCGCTACCGCCGCATCGACTTGCGCGGCAAGACGCTCGGCGTGATCGGCGTCGGCAACATCGGCGAGGAGGTGGCGCGTTGCGCCGCGCTCGCGCTGAAGATGCGCGTGCTCGCCTACGATCCCTACGTGAGCGCCGAGAAGGCGACGCGCGTGGGCGCGGAGATGGTGAGCTCGCTCGATCTCATCTGGCGCGAGTCGGACGTCGTCTCGCTGCACCCGGAGCTCACCGACGAGACGCGCGGCATGGTGGGCGAGGCCGAGCTGCGCAAGATGAAGAAAAGCGCCTTTCTCATCAACACCGCGCGCGGCCAGCTGGTGCAGACTGCGGCGCTCGCGCGCGCGCTGCGCGAAGGCTGGATCGCGGGCGCTTCGCTCGATGTCTACGAGCCCGAGCCGCTGCCGCCCGACAGCCCGCTCGTGGGGCTCGAGAATCTCATCCTCTCGCCGCACACCGGAGGGCTCACCGACGAGGCGCTGCACGGCATGGCGCTTTCGGCGGCCGACCAGATCCTGCAGGCCTTGCGCGGCGAGCGCCCGCCCCACCTCGTCAATCCCGAGGTGTGGCGCTGAAGGCGCGCGCGCTCGCCGCGCTGGTCGCGGCGCTTGCGATCGGCTGGCTCGCGCCGCTTGCCGGCCTGGCGCTGGTGGGCGTGCCGCTCGCCCCGTATCTGGAATTTCCGCCGCGCACGGTGCAGGTGGCGCATGCGCCGTTCTCCTGGCCGATGTTCGCGCTGTTTTCGCTGCCCGCGCTCGGGGCGATCGCGCTCTTTGTCACGGCGCTCGCGCGCGCGCGCCCCAGGCCCGTTGCGCAAGGGCAGGCGCGGCGCTTTCCGTGGTGGGGCTGGCTCGGGTTCGCGCTCGTCGCGTTGGGGTGGACGCTCGCCTGGAGCGAAAGTCTCGCGCCGCCGGAGTGGCGGCGGCACACCTTCACGCCGCTGTGGGTCGGCTACGTCATCGTGATGAACGCGCTCGCGTGGCGCCGCAGCGGGCGCTCGCCGCTCACGCATCGCACCGCTTGGCTCGCGGCGCTTTTTCCGGCGAGCGCGGCGTTCTGGTGGCTGTTCGAGCACCTGAACCGCTTCGTCGGCAACTGGCACTACAGCGGCGTGGCCGCAGGCGGCGACTGGGATTACTTCCTGCAGGGCACGCTGCCGTTCTCCACGGTGTTGCCCGCGGTGGCGAGCACCTGGGCGTGGCTCGCGAGTCATCCGCGGCTCGATGCGCTCGCACTGCCGCCGCTGCGCACCCAACCGTGGCTTGCGTGGGCCGCGCTGGCGCTCGGCACGCTCGCGCTCGGAGCGATCGGCGTGTGGCCCGACCCGCTCTTCGCGATGCTGTGGCTCGCGCCGCTGCTCGTGCTCGCCGGCCTGCAGTGGCTGCTGCTTGGCGAGTCGCTGCTTGCGCCGCTTGCGCGCGGCGACTGGCGAGCGCTGCTGCAGCCGGCGCTCGCCGCGCTCGTGTGCGGCCTGTTCTGGGAACTGTGGAACTGGGGCAGCGTCGCGCAGTGGCACTATAGCGTGCCCTACGTGCAGCGCTTCCACGTGTTCGAGATGCCGCTGCTCGGCTACGCGGGCTATCTGCCTTTCGGCGTGGAATGCGCGCTCGTCATGAACCTCGTCGCGCGGCTCGTCGAGCGGCGCGGCGCCTAGTACATCACCATGCCGCCGTCGAGATGGAACGACTGGCCGGTGGTGTAATCCGAATCGACGCCGGCGAGGAACAGCGCAATGCCGGCGAGATCTTCGGCCTTTTCCGGGCGCCCCATCGGGATGCCGCGGATGCGCTCCTTCCACGCCGAGCCGCTCGGGCGCTTGTCGATGCGGGTCCATTCCTCGTCGATCTGCTTCCACATCGGCGTGTCGACCACGCCCGGGCAAATCGCGTTGACCGTGACGTTCGGCGCGAGGCCCATCGCCGCGGACTGCGTGATGCTGATCACCGCCGCCTTGCTCGCGGCGTAGGCGGCCATCATCGGGCGGCCGGTGCGCCCGGCGATCGAGGCGATGTTGATGATCTTGCCGTGCGGTCGGCCTTCGGCGAGCGGCGATTGCTTCGACATCTGGCGCGCGCCCGCCTGCAGCGCGAAGAATAGACCGCGGCTGTTGACGTTCTGGATGTAATCCCAGTCCTCCGGCGCGAGATCGAGCAGCCGGCGCACGCGCATGACGCCGGCGTTGTTCACCAGCACGTCGAGACGGCCGTGGCGCTTGACCGCGTGCTCGACCATCGCCGCGCTCTGCTCGGGCTTGCTCACGTCGACGCGGTACGCCTCGCCCTTGGCGCCGATATCGCGGGCCACCGAATGCGCCGTGCTCTCGTCGATATCCGCCACGATGACCGTCGCGCCCTCGCGCGCATAGCGCAGCGCGATCGCACGGCCGATGCCGCGCCCGGCGCCCGTCACGAGCGTCACGCAGTTGTCGAGCGTTCCCATCTGGGCCTCCCTGGTCGATCCGGGGTGGATTGTACGGGGCGCGCCGGGAAGCCGGGCTCGTGATACAAACGGCGCATGTGGCGCGAGCAAGCTCTGAAAGGCGTGGCCGCGGGGTTGTGCCTGCTGGTGGCGGCGGGCGCCGCGCGCGCGGCCGACCTCACGGCCCAGTACCTGGAGGCCTATCGGGACGAATGCGCCCTCGGCCCTGCGCACCGGGAGGTGCTGCGCCGGCACAAGGTGCTGCTGGTGCCCGGCTACTTCGGCAACCTGCACCCGGGCTATTTCGGCACGCAGCTGCGCTGGCTCGCCGCGCTCAACGTCGAGCACGAGAAGGTCGCGGTCCGCCCGGGGCAGAGCGTCGAGGTCAATGCGCCGATCGTCGCCGCCGCGATCCGGGCGTCCAGGAAACCCGTCGTGCTCATCACGCACAGCAAGGGCTCGGTGGATACGCTCGACGCGCTGCTCGCCGATGCGGCGCTGCGCAGCAAGGTCAAAGGCTGGGTGTCGCTGCAGGGCGCGTTCTTCGGCTCGCCGGTGGCCGACATGCTGCTCGACGGCGCGCTGCTCGAGCCCGCGATTTCAACCGCGGTGCTCCAGTTCTTCGGCGGCTCGAAAGAAGCCGCGCAGGGCCTCACCACGAAGGCCTCGCGCGTTTACTACCGCGAGCGCGCCGTCGCGATCAACAGGGTGGTGCGCGAGGTGCCGGCCGTGGCGTTTGCGAGCGCCCTGGACGGCGAGCCGGGGTCCCGCACCAAGACGCTGCTCGAAATCCCGCGCGAGCTGATGTGGCGCGAGGGCATCCGCAGCGACGGCCTGGTGCCGCTCGAAGCCGCGGTGCTGCCGAGCATGGACTTCGTGAAAGTCACGGGCGTCGATCACATCGCGCCGGTGATGCCGGCGCTGCACCGCTTCGATCGCGTTCGCATGACCAGCGCGCTGCTGCTGCTCGCGCTGCGCGAGCAGTTCCGCGGCCTGCCGCGCACCCCGAAGTGCTAGGGTGGGCGCCGAGTCTCGCGATCGCGGCGCGGCCGCGCCGCTTTGCGGCCTGCGAAGGCTCACGCTACAGTCGCCATTGGTCATTTGCGCCTCACGGCGCGGAAACGGAGGAGTACTAGATGCCGGAGCGTTTGCGACCCATCGAGCCCGGCGCGAAAGCGCCCGACTTCACGCTGCCCGCCGCGAACCGCGAGGGCGACGTGTCGCTCGCCCAGTTCCGCAACAAGCGCGCCGTGATGGTCGCGTTCTTTCGCGGGCTGCATTGCCCGTTCTGCCGCCGCCAGGCGGAGCAGCTCGGGCGCGTGGCGCCCGAGCTCGCCAAGGCAGGCGTCGAGACGATCGCCATCTTCAACGCCGTGCCCGAACGCGCGCGGCTCTACTTCCGCTATCACTCCAACGCGGCCACCGTGCTCGCCGACCCGGACTGCGCCACGCACCGCGCGTTCGGCGTCCCGGCGATCACCGTCATCGAGCAGGGCTCGAGCGAACAGTCGAGCTGGCCGCGCCTGCGCCCGCAGGATTTCGAGGCGGCGCGCATCGACCCCACCGGCGAGATCGGCGAGAAGGTTCACCCGATCAAGGCGAACGACGTGCTCAATGCCAAGCAGGGTTTCGATCTGACCGAGCACGACAAGACGATCCTCGCCAAGCACCCCACGCAGCTCTCGGGCCACTTCCTCATCGACCGCGCCGGCGTGGTGCGCTGGATGCGATGCGAGGCCTCGCGTCCGCCGGAGGAGCTGTGCCAGTTCCCGACGCCGAGCGAGATGCTCGAGGCGGCGCGCGCGCTGCCGGCGGCGTAGGGCCGGCGAGGCGTCGTGCGAGCGCAGCTTCGGAGATCACGATGAGCGCATCCGTGCCGCAGCTTCCGGTGTTTCGCGAAGGCGGCTACCGCTACATCAAGGCGGTATTCCAGTACTCGGGCGGCGTTGCCGCCGAGCCGGGTTTCGAGATCGTGCGCGCGCGCCTTGCCTCGCCGCTTGCGCTGGAGCAGGGTTTCGCCGCGGTAGAAAAGCACCTCGCGGCGGCGGGCCGGCCGCTGACCGCGTTCTGCGCCTGCGAGCTGCGCTCGCCGGCGCCGTTCACCGAGCAGGGCTTTCTCGAGTTCAACCGGGTCTACGCCGCGACGCTCGAGCGCTGGGGCGTCTACCGCGAAGGCATCAATCCGGTCGCGCGCACCAACGTCTGCCCGCTCTTCGAGCCGCCGGCGAAGCCCGCGCTCTACGCGTTTTCCTACACCGTGCCGGCCAGGGCAGGCGCGCGGGGCAGCTTCATCGTCGCCGGCGGTGGCGAGGCGCCCGACGGAAAAGCGAACTACCGCGACTTCATCGTGCGCCGCGGCGACACCTCGCCCGAAGGACTGCGCGAGAAGATGCGCTACGTGGTGGCGGAGATGGAGCGGCGCCTCGCCGCGCTCGGCTTTTCCTGGAAGGATGCGAGCGCCACGCAGGTCTATACGGTGTTCGACGTCGGCGCGCTGCTCGAAGCGGAGCTGGTGCGCCGCGGCGCGGGCGCGAACGGTCTTGCGTGGCACTTCGCGCGCCCGCCGATCGTCGATGTCGACTACGAGATGGACGTGCGCGGCGCGGCGAAAGAGGTCGTGCTCTAGGGACTACTTCTTCTCGTAGCCGCGCACCAGGCTCGCGCGCGCGGCGCCCGCCGCCATGAGCAGCGCGAAGTCCGAGCCCGCGAGGATGAGCTGCATGCCCATGCCGATGTAGCGCTCGAGGAGCTCGGGCGTGTACACGCCGCCCATGCCGGGGAACTTGCCGTGCTTGCGGCACGCGGCGATCACCTTCTTGTAGGCGGCCACCACCTTTGGGTCGTCGAACTTGCCCGGGATGCCCATCTCGAAGCACAAGTCGTTGGTGCCGATCAGCAGCGCGTCGATGCCCGGCACCGCGGCGATCGAGGCGCAGTGCTCGATCGCCTGGGGCGATTCGAGCATCACCACCACCAGCGTCTCCTCGTTGATGGTCTTGGCAAGCTCGCCGAGCGGCATCGGCGCGAAGCCCACCTGCTGCAGTCCGCCGCCCATCGAGCGGTGCCCGATCGGCGGGAAGCGGCACTGGTCGGCGATGCGGCGCGCGACCTCCACGGTGTCGACGTGCGGCACCACCACGCCCTGTGCGCCGTTGTCGAGCGCGCGCGTCGCGTGATGGTGCTCGTAGCCCGGCACGCGCACGATCGGCGTCACGCCGATGGCGAGCGCTGCCGAGGAGATCTGCGCCGCGGTGTCCACGGTCATCGAGTTGTGCTCGGTGTCGATGAACATCCAGTCGAAGCCGCAGGTCTTGACGATCTGCGCCGTGTCGACGGTACGCGCCTGGCGCAACCCCAGACCGATGGCCAGCTTGCCGGCCTTGAGCTGATTCTTGGCGTGATTGGCGACGATGCTCATGGTGTTTCCTTTTGGTGAATCAATGGCGCGCGGCGGCGAGCACCATCTCGGCGCCTTTCTCGGCAATCATGACCGCCGCGGCGTAGGGATTGCCCGAGACCATCGCAGGCATGGCCGAGGCGTCGATCACGCGCAGGCCCTCGACGCCCTTGACCCGCAGCTGCGCGTCGAGCGGCGAGTCGTCCCAGGTTCCCATGCGGCAAGTGCCTACCGGATGGTAGATGGTCGAGCCGCTGGCGCGCGCGAACTCGGCGATCTGCTCGGTTGATTCCACCTGCGGGCCGGGCAGGGTTTCCGCCTCGACGTACTTGGCGAGCGGTTGGGTGGCAAACAGCAGCCGCGCCGCGCGAACGCCCTGCACCAGCGTGTCGACATCGCGCGCGTCGGCGAGGTAGTTCGGCTGGATCTCGGGCGAGGCGAACGGGTCGGTGGTGGCGATGCGCACGTAGCCGCGGCTGTAGGGCCGCAATTGCGTCACCCCGCAGGTCATGCCGGGCAGGCGCTCGAGCGCGGCCCGGCCGACGTGGCCCGCCTCGTAGCTCGCCGGCGTGAACAGCAGCTGCAGGTCCGCGCGCGGCGAGCCCTCGGCGAGCGGCAGGAACGCATAGGCATGCGCGACCGCCGAGGCGAGCAGACCGCGCCGCCTGGTGAGATAGTCAAGCACCTCGAGGCCGAGGCGGATGCCGTGCGAGCGCTCGTTGAGCGAGCCCATGCCGCGCACGCGCGCAGCGATGCGCACCGCGTAGTGATCGACCAGGTTGCGGCCTACGCCCGGCGATCCGTACACCACGCGGATGCCAAGCTGCCCCAGGTGCTCCGGATCGCCCACGCCCGAGAGCTGCAGCAGCTGCGGCGAATTGATCGTTCCCGCGGCGAGAATTACCTCGCGCGCCGCAAAGGCCATGCGCCGGTGTCCGCCCTGGCGGTACTCGACGCGCGTCGCGCGCAGGCCGTCGAACAGGATGCGTGTCGCGTGCGCGCGCTTGCGCAAGGTGAGATTGGGGCGCTTGAGCGCCGGACGCAGATACGCGTCCGCGGCGCTCCAGCGCATGCCGTTTTTCATGAGGAGCTGGTAATAGCCGGCACCGGCCTGCTCGCCCGAGTTGTAGTCCGGGTTGCGCGGCACGCCGTGCGCTTCGAGCGCGCCGATGAAGGCCTCGCACAGCGGATGCTGCATGCGCGGATCGGACACCTGCAGCGGCCCATCGTCGCCGCGCAGCTTCAGGTCGCCGCCGGGGCGCGTCTCGGCGCGCTTGAAGTAGGGCAGCACGTTGTGCCAGGCCCAGCCCTCGGCGCCTTCGGCCGCCCATTCGGCGTAATCGTCGGCCTGACCGCGCACGTAAAGGTGGCCGTTGATCGAGCTCGAGCCTCCGAGCACGCGGCCGCGCGGGCAGGGAATGAGACGGTTGCCGGTCGCGGGCGAGGGCTGGTTGAGGTAGTTCCAACCGATGCGCTGATCGAGCACGGTGCGCGCGAATCCCGCCGGGACGCGGATCCAGAGGCGGCGGTCGCTGCCGCCCGCCTCGAGCAGCAGCACGCGATGGTGCCCGTTCGCGGTGAGGCGGTTCGCCAGCACGCAGCCGGCGGCGCCGGCGCCGACGATCACGTAATCCCACGACTCGTCGGGCGGAACGCTGCTCACTGCGGAACGGTCGGTGCGTCGCCGGCGACGGTGGCGCGCACGAGATAGCGGCGGCGATCGGCCGGAAAGGGCCGGCCGCGGTGGAGGGTGAAGCGGTTGTCCCAGATGATCAGGTCATGGGGCTGCCAACGGTGGGCGTAGACGAACTTCGCCTGCGTGGCGAAGGCGAGCAGCTCGTCGATGAGCGCGCGCGCGGCCGTCTCCGGCATGCCGACGATGCCCGAGACGTGCGAGCCGAGGTACAGGCCCCGTTCGCCCGTGACCGGGTGCTTGCGCACCATCACCTGCTTCACCGGCGGCACGGCCTTGCGCTCCTCGGGCGTCATCAGCTCGCCGTCGATCTGGCCGCGCGAATGGGCATAGTCGTGGATCGCGACAAGGTGCTCGAGCCGGCGCTTCATGTCTTCGCCGAGCTCGCGCCATACGGCGCGCATGCTGACGAACTCGGTCTCGCCGCCCTCGCTCGGCACCTCGCGCCCGGAAAGGAGCGAGGCGAGCGCCGGGACCTTCTTGAACGAGGAGTCGCTGTGCCAGAGCTGGTTTGCCTTGGTGTTGAGCCACTGGCGGTGCGTGGGCGGGACCACGCCGCCCTCGGGACCGATATTCGTCAGGTGCACCAGCTCGGAGCCGGCGCCGAGCGTGCCCACCTTGGTCGGCTCCAGGGGACCGAAGCGCCGTGCGAACGCGACCTGGTCCTCGTCGCTGATGTCCTGGCCGGGCAGCACCAGCAGCGAATACACCTCGAACGCGTCGCGGATCGCAGCGAAGCGCTCGTCGCTCGTGGCGCGTACGTCGTAGCCGAGCACTTCGGCGCCGAACAGCGGATGCAGGGGGCGGATATCCAGCAACGTGTCGTTCCAGAAAAAACCGATGGGCCCCGGGCCCACCCGCTATTCTGCATCAGCCCCGCCGAGGACGGGCGCGGCGCGTTATTGCGCCCTGAAGCCGACCCTTCGGCACGCCGCGCCGATTGCGAAGTCGGCCGGCCATCGGCCGCTTAACGCGGCGTCGTGATCGGCAGTTTGCGGCACGCCCGGCAATGCAAGGACTCCGGATCTTCCCGGAGGTGCGCGAAATCGATGTCCTTGCCGCATTCGATGCAAACGCCGTAATCAAGCGAATGCAGACGCTCGAGCGCATTGCGCAGCTGCTTCGGTTCGCCCATGCGCTCGCGAATGATGCGCTCGAGCGCTTCGCGCTGCTCGATGGTGAGATAGTGATGGTGCATCGCGTTTCCTCTCGGTCAATGACGAGGGGGCGTCGATTCCGCCGCCTCGCGCGTTGTCGCGGGGACCATGCCCCGACCTCCGGGGTGCGGCGGGCGAGCGGCTCGGCGTCGCGCCGGACTCACCGGCTCGTCACCACCAATAGCGAAGCTACGCTCGGGATCGCGGCACCGGTTGATCTGCGTCAAGCGGCGTTGCCCTTGGTCCGGCGGGCGGCGGGATGGGGCGTCTGCAGGAGCGAGCGCCCGGCGAACCCGCCGCGCGCTCTGGTAACCTTTTCCGCTCCATATCCCCGGACACCCCATGAGCGACGCATTGAACTACCTGGCGCGCGTGCGCCCCGAAGCGATGGGGCATTACTTTCGCTTTCTCAAGGAGACCGGCAAGAGCCTCGATCCGAAGACGCGCGCGCTGATCTCGGTAATCACCAAGGTGCACGCGCAGACCGAGCGCGGCCTGCTGCAGTACGTGAAGCGCGCGCTGGCCGAGGGCGCGAGCGCCGCCGAGATCCTCGATGCGCTGCTGATGGCGTTTCCGGCGCTCGGCCTGACCAAGATCGTGTGGGCGGTCGATGTGCTGCTCGCGAGCGGCATGCCCGAATTTGCGCCCGAGGCGCCGGGCCCAGAGGACGCGGGAGACGGCGCACCAGGAAGGGATGAGGACGCGTTGTCGTCCACGTGGCACCGTGTGGCGGCGGTCGATACGCTCGCCAACGGCGCGGCGACGCGTCTCGCGTGCGACGACCGCGAGCTGTTCGTGTATCGCGATGGCAGCGAGATCGCGGTCTACGACAGTCACTGCCCGCACCAGAACACCAATATCCCGCTCGAGGCGCTGGAGGGCTACACGCTGCGCTGCCCGAAGCACGGCTGGAGCTTCGACATCGTGAGCGGCGCCTGCACCGCGAAGGGCAACCGCCCGCTCCGGCGCTACAAGTGCAAGATCGAGGGCGGTGCGTTGCTTGCCTATTGGTAGCTGCGCACGCGTCGCACCCGCCGCTCAGGGCGCCTCGCGACGCGGCGCGTCGCGCGACGGGATGCGCCACATCCACACCGCGAGCAGCACGCACAGCACCGCGAAGCCCGCCTGGACGAGCCGATCCTCGACAAAAAAGATGGTCGAGATCGCGAGCGTGCCGCACATCAGCACGATCGCCCAGAGCTTGGTGCGGTAGGGAATGCTGTGGTGCACTTGCCACTCGCGCACCGTCGGGCCCACCACGCGGTTGTTGAGCAGCCCGTTGTAGAAGCGCACCGAGGCGCGGGCGAAGCAGGCCGCCGCAAGCAGGAAGAACGGCGTCCCGGGCAGCAGCGGCAGCAGCAGGCCGGCGATGCCGATGCCCACGAACACCAGCCCGAGCGCGACCAGCACCACGCGCAGGGTGCGCGAGTCGTGCTTTCGCACGTGATGCGAATAGTCGATGCGCTCGCTCACGGACCGGTGCGCTCCTCGGGCGCGGCTCGCCGGGCGGGCGGGGGATCTAGCCCGCGAGGCTCCTGCGGAACAAGGCGATGGTGCGCTCCCACGCCAGCTTGGCCGCATCCTCCTTGTATCGCGGCGTCGAGTTGTTGTGAAAGCCGTGCTGCGTGCCCGGGTACATGTGCATCTCATGCGCCACGCCCGCCGCCTTCAACGCCGCCTCGAAGGCCGGCCACATCGCGTTGATCCGCTCGTCGTGCTCGGCGTAGTGGATCAACATCTTCGCCCTGATCTTCGGCACGCTCGCGGTCTCCGCGGCCGGACCGTAGAAGGGTGCCGCCGCCTGCAGGTCGGCGCCGAGCGCCACAGCGAGGTAATTGGTCGCGCCGCCGCCCCAGCAAAAGCCGGTTGCCCCGAGCTTGCCGCTCGAAAGCGCGTGCGCCTTCACGTACCGCGCGCTATTCAGCATGTCGGCGCGCAGTTTCCCCTGGTCCAGACCGGCCTGGAGCGTGCGGCCGTCGTCGTCGTTGCCCGGATAGCCGCCGACCGGCGCCAGGCCGTCCGGCGCAAGCGCGAGAAAGCCTTCTACGGCCGCGCGCCGCGCGACATCCTCGATGTAGGGATTGAGCCCGCGGTTCTCGTGAATCACCAGCACCGCCGGAAACGGCCCCTGACCCGCGGGCTGCACCAGGTAGCCGCGCATGGTCCCGGAGGTTCCACCCGGCGAGGGGTACTCCACGTAGCGCGCCTTGATGCGCGCGTCGGTAAAGGAAATCGTCTGTGCCTGCGCGTAGCGCGGCAGCAGCGCCTGCGCCATCGCCAGCGCCGCGACGCCGAGCGCTGTGGCGCGCCTGAGGAACTCGCGCCGGTCAATGCGGCCATGGCAATACTCGTCGTAGAGATCGAACACGCGCTGGTCGATCTCCCGCTGCGTGACTGCGCCCGAGGGCGCTTCAGGGTGGTTCACCCATTGCTGCTGCATGCAGGCACCTCCTTTGGAGCTTGTTGGGGGTAAACGGATACTGGAGCCCACCTGAGCGGGGGCATCGCCGACCCGGTCCCTATTGTGCAACAGCCACGTGGCACAAGGCCGCCGGCGGGTGAAACGTTGCCGACCTCTCGGCGCATGCGCGGTACGATGCTCGCCTGACCGATTCCGGGATGGACCGATGAGCCTTTCTCCTGCGGCGCCGCGGCGCCACTTGCACACCCGAAAAATCACCTGCGAAGGCTACGAGCGCGACGACGGTCTGTTCGACATCGAGGCGCGCATCGTCGACACCAAGACCTACGAAGTCACCGAACCGTACCGGGGCCTGCGCAAGGCGGGCGAGCACGTGCACGACATGGCGCTTCGCCTGACGCTCGATCGCGACATGGTGGTCAAGGACATCGACGTCGCGACGAACCACGCGCCTTACGATCCGTGCTTCACCGTCGCGATGGCCTACAAGGGGCTTATCGGCGCCAAGGTCGGAGGCGGCTGGCGGCGCGCGGTGAACGACGCGGTCGGCGGCACCAAGGGCTGCACCCATCTGCGCGAGCTGCTGATGCCCGCGGCAACGGTCGCGTTCCAGACCATGGGCAGCTGGCCCAAGGCGGGCAAAGTGGCGACCGAGGCGGCGCCCGACCAGAGCAGGCGCAAGCCCTACTTCATCGACGGCTGCAAGGCGTGGGCTGCTGACGGCCCGGTGGTGCAGCGACTATTCCCGCTGCACTACAAGAAGAGCGCGTGATTCGGTTCGGAGCCTAGGCGGCGAAGCGCCGACGCGGCGCCGAGGGACGCGCGCCGTTGC
>JBFKUL010000046.1:0-15283 GCA_041635755.1 Burkholderiales bacterium
CGAGCGCAGCCTTGCGCAGCGCCTCGGGCGAGATGCCGCCGTATTTCTTGATGGCGCGCGGCAGCACGTCGGTGAAGAAGATCCAGCTCTGGTTGAAGCCCATCGAGGCGTGCGGTGGGATCTGGTCGGCCTTGGTCTCGGCGCGGTAGCGCTTGATCATCTCGTTGGTCAAATCGCCGAGGCCCGGCTTCAGCGTCTTCGGGTCGAGCAGCTGCGCGGCGACCGGGTCGACGTTGTAGATGAACTCGGCGTCCTTGCCGAACGCGGCCTCGAGCTTGTCGTACTGGCCGTAGCCCGCGCCGTGGCCGATCATCGCCGCCCACTTCAGGCCCTGCTCGCGCGCCTGACGCCAGAACAGCGTGATGTCCGGGTTGTACCCGGTGTGCAGGATCACGTCGGCGCGCGCGCGGCGCAGCTTGGTGACCAGGCTCGAGAGGTCGGGCGAAGTGGCGGCGTAGCCTTCCTTCATCACCACGTTCATGCCGTACTTCTTGCACACCTCCTCGTTGCCCGAGGCGACGCCGGCGCCGTACGGACCGTCCTCGTAGATGATCGCGACCTTGAGGTCCTTCGGGTCCTTCTTCAGCTTCGCCTTGGCGTTCTCGTTCAGGAACGAGCACGAGGCCGCGCCGAACTGGTCGGAGTGCACCTGCGGGCGGAACACATACTGCAGGTTCTTGTCCTTGAACACCGCCGACGAGACGCACACGTTGGCCCACATGAACTTCTTGGCCGCGTCGACCTTCTGCGCCATCGGCACGCAATGCGCGCTCGAATACACGCCCATGATCAGGTCGACTTTTTCCTGCTCGAGCAGGCGCGTGGCCTCGTTGATCGCGACTTCGGCCTTGGACTGCGCGTCGGCGTGGATGGCGTTGATCTTGTAGCCCTCGACCCCGCCCTTCTCGTTGATCATGTCGATCGCAATCTTGGTGGCGATCGCCGCGGCCTGCGAGCCGCCGGCCGCGAACGGTCCGGTGTAGTCGTAGATGACGCCGATCTTGATTTCCTTGCCTTGCGCGAGCGCGAGCGACGAGCCCGTCGCCAACACGACGGCCAAGGCGAGCGCGCGTATACGATTGGTACGCATGAAGCCTCCTCTAGCTGAATTAACCGGATGGTTCTTGCTCTTCTTTGGGGCCAGTCTTTCGCAGACCGGGGCGCGCTGTCAAGCGAAGTTCACGCCGAGGCGTCCTCGCGCACCAGATTGGCGCCCCTTTCGGCGATCGCGAACACCGCGGCGTTGGTGTTGCCCGAGACGACGGAGGGCATGATCGACGCATCGATCACCCGCAGCCCCGCCAAGCCCCGAACCCTGAGCCGGGCGTCGACCACCGCGCGCGCGTCCTCCCCCATGCGGCAGGTCGAGGTCGGGTGGTACACCGTGTCGCCCACCTCGCGGCAGAAGGCGAGCCAGTCGGCATCGCTTTGCACCCGGGGTCCGGGCAGGAACTCGTCGATCACGTAGCCTTTGAGCGGCGCAGTGTTTACGAGGCGCCGCACGAACTTCAGGCCCTCGACCAGACTGCGCCGATCGTTCTCGGCGGCGAGGTAGTTGTAATGGATCGCAGGCGGCGCCTTCGGATCAGCCGAGCCGATCCGCACCCAGCCGCGCGACTCGACCTGCAGCTGCGACACCGAGCAGGTGAAGCCGGAAAACGAGTGCAGCACGCCGCCGCGCTTGGCGGTCGAGAAGTTGATGAAGTAAATCTGCGCGTTCGGGCGCACGAGCTCGGCGCGGGTACGAATGAACGCCGCGGCGTAGCCTGCGCTCACGGTGAGCGGGCCGCGCCGCTGCAGAATGTAGCGCAGGCCAATCGCCAGCTGGCGCCACCAGCTCGCCATGTCATCGTTCAGCGTGATCGGCTTGTTGCAGCGCCAGAAGGTGCGCACATAGCAATGGTCCTGCAGATCCTCGCCCACGCCTTGCGCGTCATGCACCACCTGGACGCCATGGCGCTCGAGCAGCGCCCGCGGGCCGACCCCGGAGAGCTGCAGAAGTTGCGGCGAGTTGAACGCCCCGCCGCAAAGGATCACTTCGCGCGCAGCGCGCGCCACGTGCTGGCCGCCGCGCTGCAGATACTCGACACCCGCAGCGCGCTTGCCCTCGAACAGCACGCGCGTGGCGAGCGCCTCGACCTCGACGCGAAGGTTCGCGCGCTTTTGCGCCGGGCGCAGGTAGCCGGTGGCGGCGCTCGAGCGTCGGCCGTGCTTCGCGGTGGCCTGGTAGTAACCCGCGCCTTCCTGGCGCTCCCCGTTGAAGTCGTCGTTGCGAGGCACGCCAAGCGCCTTCGCGGAGTCGATGAACGCGTCGCACAACTCGTGCTTGTCGGGCAGGTCGCTCACCCCGATCGGGCCGCCCGCGCCGTGCCAGGCGTCGGCGCCACGGCCCTGGTCCTCGGATTTCTTGAAGTACGGCAGCAGGCTCTTGAAGTCCCAGCCGGGCATGCCCCAGCCGTCGAAGTCCTCGGGCTGGCCGCGGATATAGACCAGGCCGTTGATCGACGACGACCCGCCGAGCACCTTGCCGCGCGGCGTGAAGATGCGCCGCCCGTTGAGCCCCGGCTCGGGCTCGGACTCGTAGGCCCAATTGACGTCGGTGCGCGCGAAAAGCTTGCCGTAGCCAAGCGGCACATGGATCCAGATGTTGGTATCGCGCGGCCCGGCTTCGAGCAGCAGCACCCGATGGCGACCATTCTCGCTTAGCCGATTGGCGAGCACGCAGCCTGCCGTGCCGGCGCCGACGACGATGTAGTCGTAGGTGCTCATCGCACGGCCGAGATGCGAAGCCGGCAGCAGCCGGCCTCGCCCGCTTTCCAGGTGTGGTTGACGATGGCGAAGCCCGCGCTCTCGAACATGCCGCGATCGATCGCCCCGGCGATGCGGCAGAGCGTCGCCACCTTTGCGTCGTCGCAGCCCGCCTCGCGCCAAGCGTCCTTGAGCGGGCAGGCGCCGAAGTCGATCTCCAGCCCACCCGCGTCGCAGCGCGCAACGGTGGGGCTGAACAGCTCGCCTTCGCCGGGCACGCCGCGCAGAAACGCATCGCGCAGGCCGGCGAAGTCCTTCGGCGCGTAGGAGACCAGCGCGCGTCCGGCAGCCCGCCCGCGCCGCTCGATCGCCTTGGCGAGCAGCCGCTCGGCGTCGGCTTCGCCAAGCGCCTCGCAAAGCGTGTCGTAGACGTCAGCGTACACCAGCGCACGGTTCTTGATCTGGTCGATCAGCTGCCGCCTGTAATCACCGGCCATCGCGAACGCTCCGCTTGACTCAAGAGATTGGTTGGGGCTTCGCGCCCTCAGCGGGGCGTCGCGACATGCATACCGGCGTCGACGAATATCGTCTCGCCGGTGACCTTGCCTGCGCCCTCGATGAGCCACGCGATCGTCTCGGCGATGTCCTCGGGCTTGCAGGTGCTGCCGAGCGGCGCGGCGGCGGCGTAGCCCTTGGAGATCTGCGCATAGCGCTCGGCGCCGTAGCCCTCGATCATCCAGGGCGTATCGACAAAGCCCGGGCACACCGCGTTGACGCGAACTTCCGGCGCAAGCACGCGCGAGAGCGAGAAGGTCAGGGTGTTGAGCGCGCCCTTCGAGGCCGCGTACGCAATCGACGATCCGGTACCAAGCAGCGCGGCGAGCGAGGAGACGTTGACCACCGCGCCACGCGATGCTTTCAGCGCCTTCGCGCAGGCGCGCGTCATCTGGAACGGACCGACCACGTTCAGCCGATAGATGCGCAGAAAGTCCTCCTCGCTCAGCTCATCCAGCTTGGCGTGCGGCACGAACTTGGTGGTGCCGGCGTTGTTCACCAGCGCATCGAGCCGGTCCCATTGATCGAGCGCGGCGGCGGCAAGCTTGCGGCACTCCGCATCCTGCGAGACGTCGGCCTGCACGGCGATCGCCTCGCCGCCCGCTTTGCCGCACTGCTCGACGACCTTGTTCGCGTCCGCGGCGCTCTTCGAGTAGTTCACCACCACGCGCCAGCCGCGGCGCGCGAGCTCGCGCGCGCTCGCCGCGCCGATGCCCGAGGAGCCGCCGGTGACGATGACGACGCGTTTCGCTTCCGCCATGAGCGCTCGCCTAGACCGTGGCCACTGCCGTGACCGGCGAACCGACCGCACCGGGCAGCCGCAGCGGCGGCGCCGTGAGCAGGAAACGATTGCGGCCGTGCTCGCGCAGCCAGCGGGCGAGCTCGGTCAGGTAGAACAGCTCGCCCAGATGGATACCCATCTTGAACAGGCAATGCTCATGGAGCGGCATCAGCGCGTGCTCCATCGGCTTGAACGGGCTCGACGGAATGATCTCCACCGCGTAGTTGTCGGCGATCAGGCACGCCGCGCCCGAATCGCTCACCCACTTGAGCAGCTTGTCGTCGCGCCCGTCGAGCCCGGTGCAGGTGGCATGCAGCAGCTTCGGGTCGGGGTCCTTGTTGAGTTCGAGAATGACGTCGGCGAAACCGGTGTAGAGACAGACCATGTCGCCCTTCTCGACTTGCACCTTGTCGGCCTCGAGCACTTTCATCAGCTCGTCATAGCCCACGGCCAGGCGCTTGCGCCCGAAGTGGTGGTGCAGATTGATCATCACGCCGCGGCCCTGCGCGCCGTGCTCGGCGAGGCTCTGGATGCCGAGCGCGCCCGCATCGGTGCCCTCGAAGCGATCCCAGCCCTCCGAGTCTTCCTTCTCGGAGGCCGCCTTGATGTCCTGGCCGCCGCGAAAGCCGTTGTAGAACACGGTTTCGGCCTTGCCGTCGCCGTCGGCGTCGAAGCGGCTGCCGATGTGCGCGAAGCTGTCCCATTGCGTCGAGTACTGCAGCGTGATCAGCGCCTGGTCGTCGCACACCACGTCGGTGTTGATCGGGTTCTCGGCGGCGAGCGCGTAGCAGAAGTTCTGCTTGCCGGCGCGCTGCGTCGCCGCCAGCCGCGGCGGGTTGCGCCGCGGGTTGAGCGCGCTGCCGCCGGGGTAATCGAGCGGCAGCGACAGGCAAAACGTCAGCCCCTCCTTCACTTCGGCAATGCCCTGCAGCACCTTCTCGCGCGTCACGGTGTTCATGCGCCCGCGCCGGTCGTCCGGGCCGAACTCGCCCCAATTCGAGCCTGGGGGCTTTTTCTTCCATCGCTGGGCCATGCGCCCTCCTCGGAATCTAGTAGTAGTGCCGGCCGAGCCACTCGGCGACCAGCACCGGCTTGTCCGCGCCCTCGCGCTCCATGGTCACCTCCCAGGTGACCTGCACGCCGTTGCCCGGGATGCGCGCGAACTGGGCGAGCTTGAAGCGCGCGCGGATCTTCGAGCCCGACGGCAGCGGGGCGGTAAAGCGCACGCGGTTCAGGCCGTAGTTGACCCCCATCTTGCGCTCGGCGAAGGAAAAAGTCGTCTCGCTCAGATGCGACAGCAGCGACAGCGTCAGAAAACCATGCGCGATGGTGGTGCCAAACGGCGAGTTCTTGGCGCGCTCGCGGTCGACGTGGATCCACTGCGGGTCCTCGATCGCCTTGGCAAACAGGTCGATGCGCTCCTGCGTGACCTCGAACCACGGCGAGACGGCGATCTCCTGGCCGACGCGGTGCTCGAGCTCGGTGATCTTCATGTTCCTGGCGTCCATGATCGGTCCTTCGCGACTTAGGCGCCGATTCTAAACGCCCGGCGAGCGCACGAAGCGCTCGATTTCGCTGCACACCCGCTCGGGACGCTCGTGCACGATCCAGTGCGAAGCGCCAGGCACGCGCACGACGCGCAGCTGCGGCACGCAAGCCTCGAGCCCGTCGAGGCAGCCGGTCAGCAGCGCCGCATCGTCCTCGCCCCAGATGACCAGCGTGGGGACGCGCACCTTGAAGTCATCGGCCACCAGCGAGAGCTTGCGAGCGCCCGGGTCCGCATCGCTCGGCGGGTACAGCGGCGAGGCACGGTACCAGTTGAGGCCGCCGGTGAGCGCGCCCGGCTGCGACCAGGCATCGATGTAGGCCTTGCGGTCCTCGTCGTCGAAGCCCGGATTGCCAAGGGTAAAGGCGAAGCGCCACAGCCGCTCGTAGCCGTTCTCCGAAAGCGCGCGCTCGGCCCGCGCCGCACGAAGCCGCAGCATGTACTCGCTGGCTTTCTGCTGCGCGGGGTTGTTTGCCAGCTCGCGCCAGAAGATATACGGGTGCGGCGAGTTGATGATGACGAGGTGCGAGATCAGCTCGGGATGCGCGATCGCCAGACTCCAGGCGATCGCGCCGCCCCAGTCGTGCGCCACGAGCACGAACTTGTCGCGCGTGAGGCTCGCGGCGAGCTGGCGCAAATCCTCCACGAGGTGCCTCGGACGGTACGCCTCGACCCCCTCGGGCTTGTCCGACAGGTTGTAGCCGCGCTGATCCGGCGCCACTGCAAGCCAGCCGCGCGCGGCGAAGTGGGCGATCGGCTTGCGCCAGGCCCGCCAGAACTCCGGGAAGCCGTGCAGGAACAGCATCAGCCGACCGGCACCCGCATGCGCGTAATGCACGCGGATGCCGTTGACGCGGGCGTAGGCATGCTCTATTTCAGACATGCAGCGCTCCCCAGGGAGATCGCGCGCGCGATCGCGTTTTTCACTTCAGGCTTGCGCAAGCGCAGTTCCTCGTCGCGGTTGACGATGACGCCCGCTTCGATCAACAGCGCCGGCATGGTCGCTGTGCGCGCCACGGCCAGATCGTCGAACCAGTGCACACCGTTTGCCTCGTCGGCGAAGGGCCGGCCCGAGCCGAACGCCGGATCGGCGTGGTAGCGCGACGGCGCGAAGCCCGCCGCGCGCAGCCGCTCGCCGATGGCCGCGGCGCACGCAAGACTCCGGTCAGGCATCGGATTGCGCGAGGACACGAACAGCGAGAACCCGGAAACGACATCGTTGTAGCGCAAGCGAACCCCATTGAACGCCCACTCGCTCAGGTGCTCCTCGCGAATCGAGTCGTGATGCAGCGAGATGAAGAGATCGGCGCCGCGCGCATCACGCGTGCGCGCCTGCAGCTCGTCGTAGTCGCCGCGCTCGCCGATCATGCGCACCCGAAAGCCCTCGCCTTTGAGCGCCTCGCGCACGCGCATCGCAAGCGCCACGTTGTACTCGAACTCCGGCACCCCGCGCGCCGACATCGCCCCCGAGGCCGCGTGCGAATGCCCCACATCGACCGCCACCTCGTGCGCGCACGCGGCGAGCAGCGCCGCCAGGGCCAGTGGCGCGAGCACTTGGGCGGTTCGCATGTCGGTCTCGCCTCAAGCCGCCGCGTCTGCTTTGGCGTCAGAACCTCGAGAAGTCAGGTTTTCTTTTCTCGAGAAAAGCGCTCATCGCCTCCTTCGCCTCGGGCGAGGCGAGGCGCTCGCGAAAATGGCGCCCCTCCTCGGCCATCTGCTCGGCCACGGCCTTGTCGTGGCGACGCTTCATCAGCGCCTTGGTCAGGCGCACCGATGCGGGCGGCAGCGCGGCAAGCCCGCGCGCGGCGTTCTTCGCATACTCGAGCAGATCGGCCTCCGGGATCACCTCCGTCACCAACCCTGCCGCGAGCGCCTTGTCGGCGCCGAAGGGCTGGCCGAGCAGTAGCAGCTCGGCGGCGCGCTGATAGCCGGCGAGCGCCGGCAACAGCAGGCTTGAGCCCGCCTCGGGCACCAGGCCGAGCGGCACGAACGGCATCTGGAAGCGTGCGTTGGGCGCCGCGTACACCAGGTCGCAATGCAGCAGCATGGTGGTGCCGATACCGACCGCGACGCCGCCCACCGCGGCGACGATCGGCTTCTCGGCGCGCGAGATGCGTCCGAGAAACCCGAACACCGGCGAAGCCTCGCCGTGCGGCGGCCGCTCGAGGAAGTCCTTCAGGTCGTTGCCGGCGGTGAAGCAATCGGGCTTGCCATGGATCAGCACCGCGCGCACCTGCGCGTCGGCCTCGGCGGCGCCGAGCGCATCGGCCATCGCCTGGTACATGTCGGCTGTAAGCGCATTCTTCTTGTCCAGGCGCGCGAGCTCGATGCGCGCGATGCGCTCCTTCGTCTCGACGATGACGTGGGCGCTCATTTCGCCGCTCCGGGAAGCCGGTAATCCTTGAGCTGCTGGCGCAGCGTGAGCTTGGAGAGCTTGCCGGTCGCGGTGTGAGGCAGCTCGGCGACGAACACCACGTCCTCGGGCGTCCACCACTTGGCGATCTTGCCGTCGTAGAACTTGAGAATCTCGTCCTTCGTGACCTCCTGGCCGGCTTTCTTCACCGCCACCACGATCGGGCGCTCGTCCCACTTCGGGTGCTTGACGCCGATCACCGCGGCCTCGGCGATCGCCGGATGCGCCACCGCGATGTTCTCCAGGTCGATCGAGCTGATCCACTCGCCGCCCGACTTGATCACGTCCTTGGAGCGGTCGGTGACCTGCATGTAGCCGTCGGGGTCGAGCGTGGCAACATCGCCCGTCGGGAACCAGCCCTCGACCAGCGGGTCGCCGCCTTCGCCCTTGAAATATCCGCTGGTCACCCACGGCCCGCGCACCATCAGATCGCCGAAGGCCTTGCCGTCGTTGGGCAAGTCCGCTCCGTCCTCGCCGACGATCTTCATGTCGACGCCGAAAAGCACCCGCCCCTGCTTGTTCTGCAGCGCCACGCGCGCCGCCTTGTCCAGCTTCCTGTGCTTCGCCTTGAACGTGCACACGGTGCCGAGCGGGCTCATTTCGGTCATGCCCCAGGCGTGCAGCACGTTGACGCCGAACTCGTCCTGGAAGGCGCGGATCATCGCCGGCGGGCAAGCCGAGCCGCCGATGACCACGGCCTTCAGCGTGCTGAACTTCGACTTCGACTCCTTCATGTAGTTGAGCAGGCCGAGCCACACCGTGGGCACGCCCGCCGACATGGTTACGCCCTCGGTCTCGAAGAGCTCGTGCAGGCTCTTGCCGTCGAGATGCTGGCCCGGAAACACCAGCTTGGCGCCGGCGAGCGCGCACGAGTACGGCAGGCCCCAGGCGTTGACGTGGAACATCGGCACCACCGGCAGGATTACTTCGCTCGAGGACACGTTGAGTGCATCGGGCAACGCCGCGGCGTACGCATGCAGAATGGTCGAGCGGTGCGCGTAGAGCACGCCCTTCGGGTTGCCGGTGGTGCCCGAGGTGTAGCACAGGCAGGCTGCAGTGCGTTCGTCGAAGCTCGGCCACTCGAGCTGGTCGTCCTGCTTCTCGATCAGCTCCTCGTAGCACAGCAGGTTCTTGATCGCTCCGCTCTTGGGCATGTGCTCGCGACCCGCCATCAACACGAAGCCCTTGACGGTTTTCAACTGCGGCGCGAGCTTCTCGACCAGCGGCAGGAAAGTGAGGTCGAAAAAGACGTACTTGTCCTCGGCATGATTGGCGATGTACGTGATCTGATCCGGGAACAGGCGCGGGTTGATGGTGTGGATCACCGCGCCGATGCCTGCGACCGCGTAGTACACCTCGAAATGCCGGTAGCCGTTCCAGGCGAGCGTTGCAATGCGGTCGTGCATGCCGACGCCAAGTGCGCGCAGCGCCTTGGCGAGCCGCCGCGCGCGCTGGTGCGCCTCGCGGTAGGTGTAGCGGTGCACCGCGCCGTGGCCGTCCTTGGAGGGACCTTCAACGGTTTTCGAAACAATCTCGGTGTCGCCGTGGTGGCGATCCGCGTGCCGGATCAGGTCGGTGATCAGCAGCGGCATGTCCATCATCAGGCCACGCATGGGAAATCTCCTCCGGAAGGGTCCTGCAGGGGGTGCTTTTACGGGAAGTTTCCCCGGCGGGGGACATGCGGTCAAGCATGCTTGACCCCGCAGACCCCCTTCACTACCATGGATCGAACGCCCCACGCGCAGTCCATTCCAGACGGGCGAACCCGCAACCAGAGGAGAAGACACCATGAACATGCGACCTATCCGCTCCGCCGTTCTCGGCGCTGCGGCGGTGCTGCTTTCCTTCGCAGCGCACGCGCAGACCCTCAAGATCGCCTACATCGAGCCGCTCTCGGGCCCGTTTGCCAACACCGGCGCGCAGGGCCTCGCCGAATTCCAGTTCTACGCCGACTGGCTCAACAAGCGCGGCGGCGTGCTCGGCAAGAAGATCGAAATCGTGCCGTTCGACAACAAGATCAGCCCGCAGGAAGCGCTCAACCAGTTCAAGCGCGTCACCGACCAGGGCATCCGATACATCACCCAGGGGCAGTCCTCGGCGATCGCCAACGCGCTGGTCGATGCGGTGGAGAAGTTCAACGAGCGCAATCCCGGCAAGGAGGTGCTGTACCTGAACTACGCGGCGGTGGATCCGGCGCTCACCAACGAGAAATGCAGCTTCTGGCATTTCCGCTTCGATGCCGACGCGGACATGAAGATGGAGGCGCTCACCTCGCTCATGGAGAAGGACAAGAAGATCAAGAAGGTGTACCTGATCAACCAGGACTACTCGTTCGGCCACGCGGTGCGCGACGCCGCGGTGCGAATGCTCAAGCGCAAGCGTCCCGACATCGAGATCGTCGGCAACGAGCTGCATCCCGTGGCGCGAGTGAGGGACTTCTCGCCCTACGTGGCGAAGATCAAGGCTTCCGGGGCCGACTCGGTGATCACCGGCAACTGGGCGAACGACATGTCGCTCCTGGTCAAGGCCGGACGGGAGGCGGGCCTCGATGTCGACTGGTACACCTACTACGCCGGCGGTCTGGGCACGCCGACGGCGATGGGCGACGCGGCCGCGGGCAAGGTCAAGATCATCGCCGAGTACCACTCGAACGTCGCCAACAACAAGGCGGCGCCCTGGGATGCGGCCTACCGCAAGCAGGCCTCCAAGGACAATCCCGACTTCTACTTCCTGCGCGGCAAGCTGATGATGGACATGCTGGTCGCGGCGATGAACAAAGCAAAGTCCGACGAGCCGAAAAAGGTCGCCCTCGCGCTCGAGGGTATGCAGTTCCAGGGTGACATGGGCGAAGTCGAGATGCTGCGCGTCAATCATCAGCTGATCCAGCCGCTGTTCCTGTTCACGCTGCATAAATCCGCGGCCAAAGGCGGACCCAAAGACGGAAAGATCGACATGGAAGGCAGCGGCCTTGCACCGGTGACCGACGCGCGCATTGAGCCGTACGTCACCCAGCAGCCGACGTCCTGCCAGATGAAGCGTCCGACCGGCTGACGCGGCACGGGGGCGACTGAAGCCGTCGCCCCCGCATCTCGATCGCTCGAGTCTGCGATAGACGGCGGGCCCCGCCGGCCCGCCGTCGCGCCTCCGCATGGAGTTCTTCCTCGTCCAGTTGCTAAACGGCATCAGCTACGGGCTGCTGCTGTTCATGCTCTCGTCGGGCCTGACGCTCGTGTTCTCGCTCATGGGCGTGCTCAACTTCGCCCACGCGAGCTTCTACATGCTGGGCGGCTACTTCGCCTATCAGGTCAGCGTGAAGATCGGTTTCTGGCCGGCGCTGGTGATCGCGCCGCTGCTGGTCGGCGTGCTCGGCATGGCGGTCGAGCGCTTCGGGCTTCGCACCGTGCACCGCTACGGGCACGTGGCCGAGCTACTGTTCACGTTCGGGCTCGCCTACCTGATCGAGGAGGCGGTGCACCTCGTATGGGGGCGCGCGGCGGTCGACTACCGCGTGCCGCCCGAGCTCGACGGACCGCTGTTCGCAATCTACACCTCGCAATACCCAGCCTACCGCGTGTTCATGATGCTGATGTCGGTGGCGATGCTGGTCTCGATCTGGCTCGCGCTCACGCGCACCCGGGTGGGCCTCGTGATTCAGGCGGCGCTTTCGCACCCGCAGACCGTGGAGGCGCTCGGCCACAACGTGCCGCGCGTCTTCATGCTGGTGTTCGGCGGCGGCGCGGCGCTCGCCGGGCTCGCCGGCGTGATCGGCGGCAACGCCTTCGTCACCGAGCCTGGCATGGCCGCGGCGGTCGGCCCGATCATCTTCGTCATTGTGGTGGTCGGCGGCATGGGCTCGCTTGCCGGGGCGTTCATCGCCTCGCTGCTGATCGGCTGCCTGCAGACCTTCTCGGTGGGCCTGGACTGGAAGCTCGCAGGCCTGTTTGAGCGCTTCGGCTGGAGCGTGTCGCCCGATTCGGCGTTCGCGTCGATCTCCCAGATCACGCTGGCGCAGACCGCGCCAGTGCTGCCTTACCTGCTGATGGTGCTGCTATTGATCTTCCGGCCGCGGGGCCTGATGGGCACGCGCGATGGCTGACGCCACGCTTCGCTTTGCACCGCTCAATCTCGGGCGCTGGATGATCTGGGGTGCCACGGCGCTCGCGCTCGCCATCGCGCCGCACGTGTTCACGCAGAGCTTCGCCCTCACCTTGCTGACGCAGATGGGCACCCTGATCATCTTCGCGCTTTCCTACAACATGCTGCTGGGCCAGTGCGGCATGCTGTCGTTCGGCCACGCGGTGTACTCGGGCCTCGGCGCATACGTGACGGTGCACGCGCTCAACATGATCGGCAAAGGCGCACTGGCGCTTCCGGTGTCGATGCTGCCGCTGGTCGGCGGCGTGGCCGGCGCGTTCTTCGGCGTGCTGTTCGGCTACGTGACCACCAAGCGGGCGGGCACCACCTTCGCGCTCATATCGCTCGGCATCGGCGAGCTGGTGTTCGCCTGCGTGCTGATGTTCCCGGGCTTCTTCGGCGGCGAGGGCGGCATCTCGAGCAACCGGGTCGCGGGCGCGCCGGTCCTCGGCATCACCTTCGGCCCCGCGATCGAGGTGTACTACCTGGTCGCGTTCTGGTGTTTCGTGTCGATGGTGGCGATGTTCGCCCTCACCCAGACGCCGCTCGGGCGCATGGCGAACGCGGTGCGCGACAATCCGGAGCGCGCCGAGTTCATCGGCTACGACACGCAGAAGGTGCGCTTCCTGCAGCTGGTGCTCTCGTCGTTCTTCGCCGGCGTCTCGGGTGCGCTTTCCTGCATCAACTTCGAGATCGTCACCGCCGAGAACGTCTCGGCGATCCGCTCGGGCGGCGTGCTGCTCGCCGCGTTCATTGGCGGCATCCCGTTCTTCTTCGGCCCGATCATCGGCGCGGCGGTGTTCATCTTCTTCGTCGTGGCGCTCTCGGGCTTCACCCACGCGTGGCTGCTGTACCTCGGCTTGTTCTTCCTCGCCATGGTGCTCTACGCGCCCGGCGGCATCGCCTCGCTCATCTTGATGCAGATCCCGGTGATGCGCGCCGGACGCCTGCGTGAGCTCGCAGCCCCCTACCTGCTCGCGCTGGCGGCGTTTCTGGTCGCCTTTGCCGGCCTCATCGGGCTGGTCGAGATGGTCTACAGGCTCTCCGACGCCAATCTCGATACGAACATGTCACTCGCCGGCATCGCGTTCAACGCGAAGGCGCAAGCGCCGTGGATCGTGTCGGGCGCACTGCTGGCGGCCGGGCTGGTCGCGCTGCGCTATGCGGCGCGCTTCGTCGGTGAGCGCTGGGCGGCGATCCAGCAGGATTTCGAGGCGGGGCGCGCATGAGCCCGCAGGCGAAGGTCCAAGCGCAGGCCTCCGGCGCGGCGATCGAGCTCGTCGACGTGCGCAAGAGTTTTGGCAAGACCGAGATCATCAGCGGTGTGTCGCTCGCAGTCCGGCGCGGCGAGCGCCACGCCATCATCGGCCCGAATGGCGCCGGCAAGTCGACGCTGTTCAATTTGATCTCGGGCCGCTACGAGGTATCGTCCGGGGAGATCCTGCTGAACGGCCAGGACATCACCGGCCTGAAGCCCTTCCAGATCAACCGCAGGGGCCTGGCGCGCAGCTTCCAGGTCACCAATATCTTCCACAACCTGTCGGTGTACGAGAACATCCGCTGCGGCGTGCTCTGGTCGGCAGGCTACAGGTACTCCTTCTGGCACCGCGTCGGCGGCCTGAAAGACGTCAAGCAGCGCGCCGAGCACGTCATGGAGCGTATCGGCCTCGCCTCGCGCCGCAACGTGCCCGCGGGAACGCTGACCTATGCCGAGCAGCGCGCGCTCGAAGTCGGCATCACGCTCGCGGGCGGCGCCGAGGTGATCCTGCTCGATGAGCCCACCGCCGGCATGAGCCGCAGCGAGACCGCGCAGGCGGTCGAGCTGATCCGCGCAGTGACCGAGGGCAAGACGCTGGTCATGGTCGAGCACGACATGGGCGTGGTGTTCGGGCTCGCCGATCGCATCAGTGTGCTGGTCTACGGCGAGGTGCTTGCCACCGGCACGATGGAGGAAATCCGCTCCAACCCGGCGGTGCAGGAAGCGTACCTCGGCACAGTGCACAAGGACGGCGCCGATGCTTGAGGTGCGCGACCTGCACGCCTACTACGGCAAGAGCCACATCCTGCACGGCGTGCACCTGCGGGTGGGCGCAGGCGAGATCGTCTCGCTGCTGGGACGCAACGGCGTCGGCCGCTCGACCACCATCAAGGCGATCATGGGCATGGTCGACGCGAAGGGCACGGTGCGCTTCAAGGACCGCGAGCTGGTTGGACTGAAAGCGTACCAGGTGGCGCATCTCGGCCTGGGTTACGTGCCGGAGAACCGCGACATCTTCCCGACGCTCACCGTGCGCCAGAACCTGCTGCTCGGGCAGAAGGCTGCGCGCGTCGAGGGCCGCTGGCGCATGCAGGACATGTTCGACATGTTCCCGCGCCTGGGCGAGCGCGCCGACACGCAGGCCGGCGTGCTCTCGGGCGGCGAGCAGCAGATGCTGACGCTGTGCCGCACGCTGATGGGCGACCCCGAGCTGGTGATGATCGACGAGCCGACCGAGGGCCTGGCGCCCAAGATCGTCGAGCAGGTGGCGGGCCTGTTCGAGGAGATCAAGAAGCGCGGGGTGTCGATCCTGCTGGTCGAGCAGAAGCTCGCCATCGCGCTCGACATTTCCGAGCGCCTGTACGTCATGGGGCATGGCAGCATCGTGTTCGAGGGCACGCCGCGCGACGTGCGCGAGAACGCCGCGATGCGCAAGGAATGGCTCGAGGTGTGACGCGGCGTTCCGCTATGCGGCCGAGCCCCGGAAAGCCTGCGGTTTGGCGTTAGAATTCCGGCTCCCCCGCGCCCTGCCCGCGCAACCACCGATCGAGCCGGAGAACTGCATGAGCGACGCAGCGTCCTATTCCGTCCGCGACGGCATCGCCGTCATCACCATGAGCAACCCGCCGGTCAACGGCCTCGGACACGCGCTGCGCACCGGCATCATGGACGGGCTGAAGAAGGCGGAAGGCGATGCTGCCGTCAAGGCCGTGGTGCTGGTCGGATCGGCCAAGGCCTTCTCGGGCGGCGCCGACATCCGCGAGTTCAACACCCCGAAATCCTTCGCCAAGCCCTCGTTGCCCGAGATCGTCGCCGCGTTGGACGAAACGAAAAAGCCCGTGGTCGCCG
>JBFKUL010000047.1:0-15123 GCA_041635755.1 Burkholderiales bacterium
ACGAGGACAACCGCATCTACCGGCAGTAAGCGGCGGTTCGGTTCAAAGGAGGCAGGCATGACAATGCTTAGCAGGCTATGCCGGACGGCGCTCGTGCTGTGTGCGGTGCTCGGCTTCGGCACGGTGCAGGCGCAAACCGCAACCGGCGACCAGAAGCGCATCCAGGAGCAGCAGGAGCGCCGCATGGAGCAGCCCGGGAATAACGCCCCGGTGTGGCGTGAGGTGCGCTCGGGCAACGAGGGCTACACCAGCCTGAAGGGTCGCGAGATGGGCGTGCTGGTGCAGTCCGGCGGCGAGACTTGGCGCCAGATCCGCAACGGCCCGATCACGCTCTTCGGCGGCTGGCTGCTGATCATCGCGGCGGCGGCGATCGCGCTCTTCTATGCCGTCAAGGGCGCGCTCAAGCTGCACGAGAAACCCACCGGAAAGCTGATGGAGCGCTTCAACTCGCTCGAGCGCGTCACCCACTGGTGCGTGGCGATCAGCTTTGTGATCCTGGCGCTCTCGGGAGTGATTCTGCTGTTCGGCAAGCACTTCCTGCTGCCGGTGATCGGCTACACGCTGTTCGCGTGGCTGTCGCTGCTCGCCAAGAACCTGCACAACTTCGTCGGCCCGTTCTTCATCCTGTCGCTGCTGGTGATGATCGCGGTGTACATCAAGGACAACTTCTGGAGCTCGGAGGACGCCACCTGGATCG
Organism: Burkholderiales bacterium; assembly: GCA_041635755.1. Classification (GTDB taxonomy): domain Bacteria; phylum Pseudomonadota; class Gammaproteobacteria; order Burkholderiales; family SG8-39; genus JBFKUL01. The sequence goes on from JBFKUL010000047.1 coordinate 698, forward strand.
CCAAGGCGGGCGGGCTGTTCACCGGCACGCACGTGGCCTCCGGCCGCTTCAATTTCGGCGAGAAGAGCTGGTTCTGGATCGGCGTAGTGATGCTGGGCATCGCGGTCAGCATCAGCGGCCTGATCCTGCTGTTCCCGAATTTCGACCAGGTGCGCTCGACGATGCAGATCGCCGCGGTCGTTCATGCTGTGGCGGCGGTCGTTTTCATGGCGCTTTCGCTGGGCCACATCTACATGGGCACGATCGGCGTGGAGGGCGCGTATCAGTCGATGCGCACCGGCTTCGTCGACGAGATCTGGGCCAAGGAGCACCACGAGCTCTGGTACCGCGAACACAAGCCGGGCATGCGCTCGCAGCCAAGCGGCGGCGGCGCGGTGCCGGCCGGCGCGCCGCGCTCGAAGCATTCCTGATTGAAGGGAGAGCACCGATGAAGAACCGATTGATTGCCTTAGTCGCCGGCGCGAGTCTCGCGCTCGGTAGTCTGACCGTGCACGCCAAGCTGCCGCCGCCGCCGCCCAAGTCCGACGCCGAGAAGGCCGCCGACGCCGAGAAAGCAGCCGCCGCCAAGGCGAAGGCCGCCGAGCTCGAAGCCAAATACGAGGACAAGGCGGTCGCCAACTACCGCAAGAACAAGGGCATGGGGGGCGCGACAGCCGCTCCGGCTTCCATGTCCGGCAAGAAGTAATTCACACCAACCGGAGATTCATGATGAGAACGACCGCTACGGCGCTTGCCGTCGCGCTGGCTTTTGCTGCCGGCTGTCAGAGCATGCCAATGGGTATGGAAAAGGAGATGCCGCGCGCCACCGCGCAGCTTCAGCCCACCAAGGGGAACAAGACGCTGGGCGAGGTGACTTTCGAGGAGGTGGGTGGCGGCCGGGTACGCGTTGTCGCGCAAGTGATCGGCTTGAAGCCGGATACGGAGCACGGTTTTCACATCCACGAGGCCGGCGACTGCAGCTCGGGCGACGGCATGAGCGCCAAGGGCCACTTCAATCCGACGGGCAAGCCGCACGGACATCCGATGAGCACCGAGCGGCACGCCGGAGACCTGCCTTCGCTCAAGGCCGACAAGTCGGGTCGCGCGCGGCTCGATGTCGAGGTCGACGTCATCACCGTGTCGCACGGGCCGACGAGCGTCATCGGCCGCGGCCTGATCGTGCACGCGCAGCCGGACGACTATACGACGCAGCCGACCGGCAACGCCGGCGCGCGCCTCGCCTGCGCGGTGATCCACGGCGCCTGAGCGGCCGCAGCGCGGAATCGGGAAAGGCGCCGCGAGGCGCCTTTCTCGTTTCTAGGCGCCTTCGACCAGAATCACCTTCGACTTGGCGGCCTTGCCGCGCATGGCGAGCGCGGGCGCGTACTCGGGCGAGCCGTGGAAGGCGCGCGCCCGGTCCATCGAGGGAAATTCCAGCACCACCAGACGCTTGGGTGTCCAGTTGCCCTCGCGGGCCTCGACCGCGCCGCCGCGCACCAGGTACTTGCCGCCGAATTTCGCGATGACGCCCGGCGCGATCTTCTTGTACTCCTCGTAGGCCTTGGGGTCAGTGACGTCGATCTCGGCAATCAGGTATGCAGGCATCGGCTCCTCCTTTGCAGGTCGATTCTACGCGAGGCCCGTGAGGCGCAGCAGCATGCCGGTCGCGCCTGCAATCACGATAAGCGGGATCAACCCCACCTTAAAGCGCATCAGCGCAACAAGCGCGAGCAGCGCGCCGCCGAGCGACACCCAGTCGATCGCCTGCGCCAGGCCCTGCGGCCAGAATACGTGCTCGGCGAAGAACAGCGCCAGGCTCACGACGACGCCGACCACCGCGGCAGTGATGCCGGTGAGAGGCGCAGTGAACTTGAGATCGCCGTGCGTCGATTCGACCAGCGGCCCGCCGACCAGGATGAAGAAGAACGAAGGCAGGAAGGTGAAGAAGGTGACCACGGTCGCGGCGAGCGCGCCCGCAGCGAATAGCGCTTCGGGCCCGAGCAGCGCCTTGGCCCAGCCACCCACGAAGCCGACGAATGCGACCACCATGATGAGCGGGCCGGGCGTGGTCTCGCCGAGCGCGAGTCCGTCGATCATCTGCGTCGCATTGAGCCACTGGTACTGCTCGACCGCCGCCTGGTAGACGTATGGCAGCACGGCGTACGCGCCGCCGAATGTGAGCAGGGCTGCCTTGGTGAAGAACCAGCCCATCAGGGTGAGCGTGCCGTCCCAGCCCGAGGTGGCGAGCAGCAGCGCCATCGCCGCAAGCCACAGGCCGAGGCCCGTCAGCGCGAGGGCGACCAGACGCCCGGGGCGATAGCGCGCGTGCCCCGGCACCGGCGTGTGATCGTCGATCAGCGCCGGACCGTAGCCTTTGTCGGCGCCGCCGTGGCCGCCGCCCATCGCGAACACGCGCGGTGCAAACTTGCCACCGGCCGCGCCGACCAGCAGGGCGCCGATGACGATATAGGGAAACGGCACCTTGAGCGCGTAGATCGCGACGAACGCGGCGACACTGATGGCCCACAGCGCCGGATGCTTGAGTGCGCGCGAGCCGATACGCCATGCCGCGGCGAGCACGATCGCCACCACCGCGGGCTTGATGCCGTAGAGCAGTCCCGCCACCGCGGGCACGGTGCCGAACGCCATGTAGAGCCACGACAGGCCGATGAGGATGAAAAGTGAGGGCAGCACGAACAGCCCACCGGCGACGAGGCCGCCCCACGTGCGGTGCATCAGCCAGCCGATGTACGTGGCGAGCTGCTGCGCCTCGGGACCGGGCAGCAGCATGCAGTAATTGAGCGCGTGTAGGAAGCGCCGCTCGGAGATCCAGCGGCGGCGCTCGACCAGCTCCTGATGCATGATCGAAATCTGTCCTGCCGGCCCGCCGAAGCTGATGAAGCCGAGCTTGAGCCAGAACTTGAGCGCTTCGACGAAGCTCACCGCTGGCGGTGCGCCGGCGTCGCCCGGGGCAGGTACCGCCGCCGCCTGCGCGCCGGAGCTCATCGCGCCTCCATCGGCCGCCCGGCCGCTTTCCAGCCGACGATTCCGCCAAGAATGAAGCTCGCCTCCACGCCGGCGTTGCGCAAGCGGGCCGCGGTCGACTGGCCGACCTCATGCCCGTAGACGCAGTACACGGCGACTTTCTTGCCTTGGAACGTATTGACCCAGTCGTCGATCTTTTCCGGGTCGAGCCAGCGGGCACCTTTGATTGTCGCCGGCGAAGCCTCATAGGCGCCACGGCGCCGCACGTCGAGCAGCACTGCGTCCGCGGGAACCTTGTCGGGCAGCACGCCGAGCGCCGCACAGGAGGATTCAACCGCCGCCGCGTAGCGCTCAGACACGCCGTTCCAATCGATGTTGTCCATGAACGCAGTGACGTAGGACTTCGCGTCGGCGCCGAAATCCATCTGGTATGCGTGTTCGTACATGTCGAGCGCGAGGATCGGCGTTGCGCCGGCGGGCAGATGCGCATGGTCGGCGGCCCAGTGATTCAGCAGCCGCTGCTCGCGTCCCGACCAGGACAGCAGCACCCATCCGGAGCCGCCGCCGAGCGCGGTGCCCATCGCCGTGAACTCGGCACGCCATCGCTCTACCGAGCAAAAGTCGCGCGCCATGCCCACCGTCAAGCCGCCTTCGGGCAGCTTGCCGTCGCCGCCGAGGCCAGCGAAGTAGAGCTCGTGCAGCGCCATCGAGTTGGCAGCCATCAGCTCCTCGCGCTTGAGCCCATTGAGAACAAACCCGGGAGCAGTCGCGACGTCGAGCGCGGCGAGCTTTTCGCGCAGCGCGCGCAGGCGCTTGACTGCGTCGGAGTAGTTGTTCGCGTGATGCGAATCGATGAGTCGTGCCGAAAGTCCGCGCAGGCGCCGCGGATCGAAGGGCAAAGGCAGCAGCTCCGGACTCATGCGGCGGCCCTCCGATAGGCCTCGGGACTCCAGGTGTGCACCTCGTCCTTACCTTCCTTGCACCAGGCGTAGAGCGCGTCGTAGAGCACCATGCCGTGCTCGAGCATCTCGTGGTCGTCCGGGTAAAGGCGCGACAAGCCGAGCGATACGGCCGCCAGGCCCGCGGCCTGCGGCGCGAGATCGAGCCGGTTCGTATCGGCGCCGCGCACGATCAGTGCGAGTGCGTCGAGCGCCGGGTCGCGCAGGCCGTAGATCCTGAGGAAAGCATCGAAACTGCAGCGCTCGCCCTCGTGCGAGAACTCGACGTCGGGGATGTCGTAGGGCACCGCGGTGCGCTCGGCGGCGACTTTGCGCACCTCCGGTGTCGGCACATAGAGGAACTCGGCCTCGGGATCGATGAAGCGGCGCACTAACCACGGGCAGGCGATGCGGTCGATCTTGGGGCGCTCGCGCGTGACCCAGCGTGTCGCGGCTCCGGCAGGCTTGGCAGCCAGCGTGCCGCCGTACTCGCGCCAGCCTTCGACGCCGCCTTCCAGGTAACGTGCCTTGATGCCGAGCTTGCCGAGCGCCGCGGCAGCGCTCTGGCTGACCTCATGACCGTGCACGCAGGCCACCACCACCGTGGAGGCCCGAGGCAAAGTGCGCGCCCAGTCGGCGACGCGCTCCGGATCGCGGCGCAAGGCGCCGCGTATCAGGTGGGGCGACTCGCGAAACGCGGGCGAACGGCGCACGTCGACGACAAGCGGCGGCTCAGCCGCGGCAAGCGCGTGTTGCAGGGATGAAGCGGAAATCGAGGCGGTTGCATTGGCGTCCATGGCTCTCTCCTTAGAGATCGCGCATCGCTTGGACGGACCGCCGTCTTTGGATCGCCGGGAGCGTGCACCCCGACGCTGGAGGGCCGCAGTGTAATCTGATTATTCCGCTTGTCAATGGCGCGGTGCAACGTCGGGCAGGCAGGTGTGCAGGCCGTCCCCGGCGGCAAGCACCCGCACCGAGACGCCGTATAGGCGCTCGAGCGTATCGGGCCGGATGACGTCGCGCGGCGCGCCCACTTCGAGCGCGCGTCCTTCGGCGAGCAGCAGCGCGCGCTGCGCGCACAGGAAGGCGTGGTCGGGATCGTGCGACGAAAAGAGCACGGCGATGCCGCGCGCGGCGAGCGCCGCGATGCGCTCGAGCACCCGTACCTGGTTGCCGAAATCGAGATTGGCGCTCGGCTCGTCCATCACGAGCAGCCTCGGCGCTTGCGCCAGCGCGCGCGCGATCAACGCCAGCTGGCGCTCGCCTCCGGAGATCTCGGTAAATGGACGCTCGGCGAGCGACGCGATGCCAAGCGATTCGAGCGCCTGCGCCGCCGCATCGCGGTCTTGCGCGCCGGGTGCGGCGAATGCGCCCAGGTGCGCCGTGCGTCCCATCAGCACCATCTCCCGAACGCTGAAGGCAAAGCTGCCCTGATGCACCTGAGGCACGTAGCCGATGCGGCGCGCCACTTCGGCGCGCGACAGGCTGGGCAATGGATCGCCACCGAGCCGCACTTCGCCGCCCTGCGCCGGCAGCAGACCCAGCAGGGTGCGGAACAGCGTCGTCTTGCCACCGCCGTTCGGGCCGAGCACGCACATCACCTCACCCGAGGCCAGCGCGAAGCTGACCTCGCGCCCGACGCTGCGGCGTGGAAAACCAAAGGCGAGGCGCTCGACTTCCAGCATCACCAGCTCCGGCGCGAGACCGCGAACAGCCACAGGAAGAACGGCGTGCCGACGAGCGCGGTGAGCACGCCCGGCGGCAGCTCCACCGAGACCAGGGTGCGGGCAAGCGTGTCCACGGCCAACAGAAACGCGGCGCCAAGCATCATGGCAAGCGGCAGCAGGCGGCCGAAGTCCGGGCCGACGAGCAGACGCGCGGCATGCGGCACGAGCAGCCCGACCCAGCCGATGACGCCGGCCAGCGCAACCGCGGCGGCGGTCATCAAGGTCGCGGCGACGATCACCACCGTACGCAGCGTGCGCGTGTCGACCCCGAGCGCGCGCGCCTCGTCGTCGGGCAACGCGAGCAGGTTCATGCGCCAGCGCAGCAGCAGCATCGGCACCAGCCCCGCCAGTACCAGGGGCGCGGCTACCGCGAGATCGCGCGGCGCGATGGCCGCAAGGCTGCCCAGCAGCCAGAACGTGATCGCCGGGAGCGTGCCCGCCGGATCGGCGGCGATCTTGAGCAGCGAGAGTGCGGCGCCCAGCAGCGTACCGATAATGACGCCGGTCAGCACCAGCGCGAGCAGCGGGTCGTGGCCGCGCAGGCGCGCGCCGATCCAGACCACCAGGCCGACGGCGAGTATTCCGCCCGCGAACGCAAGCGCCTGCGTTGCGAGCGGGCCGAGCGCGAATAGAAGCGCCGCGGCCGCGCCGAGCGCGGCGCCGCTTGAGACACCGAGGATGTCGGGCGAGACCAGCGGATTGCGGAACAGTCCCTGGTAGGCGCTGCCAGCGGCGGCGAGCGCCGCGCCCACGAGCAGCGCGGCAAGTACCCGCGGGCCGCGCACTTGGAACACGACCGACTCGACGTTGGGTTCGAGTGCATGCACGCTGCCGGAGAGCTTCGCACCCAGGAGCGTCGCGAGCTCGGCCACCGATACCGGAAAGCGCCCGACCGCCAGCGCGAGCGCGGCAAGCGCAAGCAGCACCGCGCCCGAAAGCAGGTACGCGAGGGCGTGACGAGGCATCAGGCCCAACCCACGCTATGACGGTCGATCGCCACGGCCTTGACGAGCGCGTACACCGGACGCCCCGGCGCCAGAGAGAGCGCGGCGACCGACTTGCGCGTGATGCGTGCGAGCAGCACGGTGCCCGCGACATCGATCTGCACGTCGACACTCGCGCCGGATGACTCGCCGAGCGCCTTGATCGTGCCCGGCAGCACATTGAGCACGCTGATCGCTTCGGGCCGCACGGTGGCGAGCGACACGTCGCGGGCGCGCACCCGTACCCGGACCTGCTCGCCGATCAGCGCATCGACGTCCGGGGCATAGAGCGAGCCGCCGGCGAACTCGAGTCGCGTGAGCCCGTTTTCGAGATCCTGCTCGGCGACGCGCGCCTCGAGCACCGCGCCGCCCTCGAAGCGGCCGAGAAACGGGCGCAGCTCCATTCGTGCCATGGCCTCGCGCATCGGCCCGGCATCGAGCACGCGACCCTCGGAGAGCAGCACCACGGTGTCGGCAATGCGTACCACCTCGTCGATCGAGTGGCTGACGTAGACGATCGGAATCCCGGTCTCGTCGCGCAGCCGCTCGACGTAATAGAGGATCTCGCCCTTGCGCTCGGTATCGAGCGAGGCGAGCGGCTCGTCCATCAGCAGCAGGCGCGGATCGGCGAGCAGCGCACGCCCGATCGCTACGCGCTGCTTCTCGCCGCCGGACAGATCCTGCGGATGGCGCGCCAGCGCGTCGCCCAGTCCGAGCAGCGTTACGACGTCGTCCAGGCGCGCCTGCGCGCCGCGTCGTCCGAATCGCCTGCCGTAGAGCAGATTCTGTCGCACCGTGAAGTGTGGCAGCAGCCGGCCCTCCTGGAACACGTAGCCCAGGCGCCGGCGATGCACCGGCACGTCGATGCCGGTTGCTGCGTCGAACAGCGTCTCGCCGTCGATGGCGATGCGCCCGCGCTCCGGACGCATCAGTCCGGCGATCGCGTTGAGCACGCTGGTCTTGCCGGAACCCGAGCGGCCGAAAAGCGCGGTGACGCGTCCCCCAGTCGCAAACTCGGCCTCGAGCGCGAACGCACCGAGTCGCTTGGCGATGGCGACTTCGAGGCTCATGCGCTCTGCGTGCGGCGGCGCGCGCGCCGCAGCAGCAGCTCCGAGCCGATCAGGGCGGCGAGCGAAAGCACGATCGACAGCACGCACAGGCGCAGCGCCTGCGCGTCGCCCCCGGGCACCTGGGTGAGGCCGTAGATGGCGAGTGGCAGGGTCTGCGTTTCGCCCGGAATATTGGAGACGAAGGTAATGGTGGCGCCGAACTCGCCCAGGCTGCGCGCGAAGGCAAGCAGCATGCCGTTTAGCACGCCCGGCGCGATGAGGGGCAGGGTGACGGTGGCAAACACCGCCAGCGGTCCCGCGCCGAGCGTCGCCGCGGCGGCTTCGAGCCTGCGGTCGACCGCTTCGATCGCCTGGCGCATGGCGCGCACCGCGAGCGGCAGCCCCATCACCGCCGCGGCGAGCGCCGCGCCGGTCCAGCGGAACGCGAATACGATGCCGAGCTGGTCCTCGAGAAAAGCGCCGATCGGCCCGCTGCGCCCGAAGCCGACCAGCAGCAGGTACCCGATCACCACTGGCGGCAGCACGAGCGGCAGATGGATCACGCCGTCGAGCAGCGTCTTGCCCGGAAACTCGGCGCGCGCGAGCAGCATGGCGAGACCCAGGGCCACCGGCAGGCTCGCGAGCATGCTCCAGAACGCGACCTTGAGGCTCAGGCCGAGGATCTCGAGTTCGGCGGCGGAGAGCATGGCGCGCTCAGTGTATCCGGGCGAAGCCGTGGTTCTCGAAGATGCGCTGCGCGCGTTCGCCGCGCAGGAAATCGGCGAAGGCGTCGGCGCGCCGGTCGGCGCCGCGCACCAGCGCCATCGGATACACGATCGGCGGGTGCAGCGATGGATCGAAGTGCCCCATCCGGCGTACCTTCGGCTCGGCGTTGACGTCGGTGTCATAGACGATGCCGAGCGGCGCCTCGCCGCGCGCGACCAGCGCCAGCGCGGCGCGCACGTTCTCGGCAGAGGCGATGCGGGCTTTCACCTCGTCCCATACGCCGAGCCGCTCGAGCGCACGGCGCGCGTATTTGCCGGCGGGCACGTGGTCGGGATTGGCGAGCGCGAGCCGCCCGTCGCCGAGCGCCTGTGCGAGCGGCATGCCGGGCCCGATGGCCAGCACCAGCGTGCTGCCCGGACGCGCGACGAGCACCAGGCGGTTGCCGAGCAGATCCTGGCGCGTGCCGGGAACCAGGAAACCGCGGTCGTGCAGGTAATCCATCCAGTCGCGATCGGCGGAGATGTATACGCCGACTGGCGCACCGCCCTCGATATGTCGAGCGTGGGCGGAACTGCCGGCATAGGACACCACGGGACGCTCGCCCGGGTACGCCTGGACGACTTCGTCGAGCGCGTTGCGCAGGCTCGCCGCGGCGAACACCAGCATCGGGCCCGCCGCCTGCGCCGACGAGACGCCGAGCAGCAGCGCGCAGCCGATCACGGCAAGGCGCGAGGGCATCGCTAGGGTTGCCCGCCGGAGAGTGCCTGCAGCGTGCACAGCTCACCCGACCCGGTAATGTCGTAGCCGACGAAGCGCCGCGCGACAAGGCGGAACGCCCGCTCGCCGAGCGCCTCGCGAAAGCGCTCGAGCGCCGGCTCCTCGACCATGCGCGCACGCACCGCGAACCAGTAGTGCTCGCGGCGCAAGGGAAGAAAATCGAGCCCGAAGCGCGCCGCCGCGGCATGCACGCCGAAGCCCGCGTCGGCACGCCCGGCGGCAACGCTCACGGCGACGGCGAGGTGGGTGAACTCCTCGTCGCTGTAGCCGCGGATCGCGCCGGCATCCAGCCCCGCCTGCGCGAGCAGTTCGTCGGCCAGGATTCGCGTGCCCGATCCGCGCTGCCGATTGACCATGCGCACGCCGCGGCGCGCAAGGTCGGCGAGCGAACGAATACGTTTCGGATTGCCGGCAGCCAGCATCAGGCCTTGCTCGCGTTCGGCGAAACGCACCAGACGGTCGCGCCGGGGATGCAGCCTTGCATGCAGCGGTCCGCCAGGACTCGCCTCGTCGCCGCTCGAGACGTGGAACCCGGCCATATCGGCGCGGCCGGCGACGAAGTCCGCGAGGCTTTCCAGACTGCCCTTGAACTGCAGTTGCAGCGCGAACCGGGCACGGACCGCGGCCGCCTCGGCGAACGCCGAGAGCAGTGGATCGTGGCTTGCGGAAAGGCGCAGCGTGCGGGCGTCTGCGCCGCGCTCGGCAGCTCGCACCGAGACCGTGAAGCCAGGCTCCAGGCGCGTCAACGCCTTCCTGGCCGCGTCGTCGGCGGCGAGCAGCCGCTCGGCGAGCGGGGTGAGGTGCGCGCCGCGGCCGCGCTCGAGCACGACCAGCGCACCTCCGGCGAGCTCGGCCTGACTGGTCAGCAGGTCCCAGGCCGCGCGGTATGACACGCCGAGGCGCTCGGCGGCGGCGCGCAGCGTCGCCCGGGCGCCGATCTCGCGCAGGAGCGGCAGCAGCCGGGCGTCCAGCCGGGCACCGCCGTCACCGGCGCGGCGCCAGCCGATATCGGGAATCAGACGCGACAATATGCACCACCACGCATATTACGAACAGGGCAGACGAGCCTTATGATACCTCGCGTGCCGGCGATATATGCGGGCATGCGCATAAGGAGAGGATCCGGGAGCGATGCCCAGCGCATTCGCCGAGGCTTTCGGCTTGATCGGCTCGTTCGACGCCGGTCTCGCCGGCATCGTCGTGCTCAGCCTCAAGGTCAGCCTGAGCGCGGTGCTGCTCGCCGCCTTGATCGGTCTGCCGCTTGGCGCGGCGCTCGCCGTGGCGCGCTTTCCCGGCCGGCGCGCCATCATCGTCGCGCTCAACGCGCTCATGGGCCTGCCGCCGGTCGTGGTCGGGCTGGCGGTGTATCTGCTGCTCTCTCGCGCCGGCCCGCTGGGCGAGCTCGGGCTGCTGTTCACGCCCGGCGCGATGGTGATCGCGCAGACGCTGCTGGTGCTGCCGATCATCGCTGCGCTCGCGCGCCAGGCCGTCGAGGACGCCTGGGGCGAGTACGAAGAGCAGCTGCGCTCGCTCGGCGTGCACCCGTTCGGCGCGGCATTGACCCTGCTCTGGGATATCCGCTTCTCGCTGCTCACCGCAGTGCTCGCCGGACTCGGGCGCGCCAGCGCCGAGGTGGGCGCGGTCATGATCGTCGGCGGCAATATCGACGGCGTGACCCGCGTCATGACCACCGCCATCGCACTCGAAACCTCGAAGGGCGATCTGCCGCTCGCCCTTGCCCTCGGCATGGTGCTGATTGCGATCGTACTTGCGCTGAACTCCGCCGCCTACCTGGTGAAAGAGGCGGCGCAGCGCCGCTACGGATGAAACGCCATTCGATCCTGCCGCTGCAGCTCGATGGCGTGTGCTTCGAGGCGGGCGGGCGCGCGATCATCGAGCGCGTCTCGGCCGAGCTCGATGCAGGTCCGAGCACGATTATCCTGGGCGCGAACGGTGCCGGCAAGAGCGTGCTGATGCGCCTGTGCCACGGATTGCTTGCGCCAAGCGCCGGCGCCGTGCGCTGGAACGCGACCGAGCGTCCGGGCGCGGCGCGCCGCCAGGCCATGGTGTTTCAGCGGCCGGTGATGCTGCGCCGCTCGGCGCTCGCCAACATCACCTATGCGCTCACGCTCGCGCGCGTGCCGCGCGCCGAGCGCGAGCGGCTCGCGATGGAGGCGCTGGAGAGCGTCGGTCTTGCCGCGCTTGCGCAGCGCCCCGCGCGCGTGCTCTCGGGCGGCGAGCAACAGCGCCTCGCGCTCGCGCGCGCCTGGGCGCTGCACCCGGAGGTGCTGTTTCTCGACGAGCCGACGGCGAGCCTCGATCCGGGAGCGACGCGCGAGATCGAGACCGTGATCAAGGCGTTCGACGCCGCCGGCACCAAGATCGTGATGGCGACGCACAACCTCGGCCAGGCGCGCCGCATCGGCGACGAAGTGCTGTTCCTACACCAAGGGCGGCTGGTCGAGCGAGCGCCGGTGGAGCGATTTTTTTCGAAGCCGGAGTCGGCCGAAGCAAAGGCCTTCATCAAAGGAGAGCTGCCATGGGCCGTCGGACGAAACTCGCACTGATCGTGGCGGTTGCGGCGCTGGCCGCGGCGCCACCGTCCGTCGGTGCGCAGGAGCGCTTCATCACCGTTTCCTCGACCACCTCGACGGAGAACTCGGGCCTGTTCAAGCACCTGCTGCCGATCTTCAAGTCGCACAGCGGCATCGATGTACGGGTCGTGGCGCTCGGTACCGGGCAGGCGCTCGACATCGGCAGGCGCGGCGACGCCGACGTGGTGTTCGTGCACGACAAGGCGAAGGAGCTGAGGATGGTCGAGGAAGGCTGGTTCGTGAGCCGGCACGACGTCATGGTCAACGATTTCGCAATCGTCGGTCCGAAAGCGGACCCGGCCGGCATCGCGGGAATGAAGGATGCGGCCGCCGCGCTCGCCCGGATTCGCGATGCCGGGGCGGCGTTCGTCTCGCGGGGGGATCGCAGCGGCACGCATGCGGCGGAGCTGCGGCTGTGGCAGGCCGCCAGCATCGAGCCGAGCGAAGGCCAGGGCAAGTGGTACCGCGAAACCGGATCGGGCATGGGCGCGACACTCAACACCGCGGTTGCCATGAACGCCTACGCGCTGACCGATCGCGGCACCTGGCTCTCGTTCCGCAATCGCGGCGAGCTGGCGATCGCGGTCGAGGGCGACAAGCGGCTGTTCAACCAATATGGCGTGATGCTTGTCAACCCGGCAAAGCACCCGCACGTGAAGCGCGAGGCCGGTGAGGCGTTCATCCGTTGGCTGATCTCGGCCGCGGGGCAGAGCGCGATCGGCGCCTACCGCATCGGCGGCGAGCCGCTGTTCTTTCCGAATGCCGAGTGAGCCCGGGCGCAGCTGCGCCGGTGGGCCGCGATAGCGCGGCTGCTAGAATCCCCGGCGCCATGAAAATCATCGGCTTTGCAGGATACTCCGGCAGCGGCAAGACGACGTTGATCGAGCAGCTCATTCCCGTTTTCGTCGGTACGGGCCTGCGCGTATCGCTGATCAAGCACGCGCACCACACGTTCGATGTCGACCAACCGGGCAAGGACTCGTACCGTCACCGGCACGCCGGGTGCACCGAGATCCTGGTGACTTCGTCGCGCCGCTGGGTGCTGATGCACGAGCTGCGCGGCGAACCCGAACCATCGTTCGAGGAGCAGATCAAGCATATTTCGCCCTGCGACCTTCTGCTGGTGGAGGGCTTCAAGTTTGCGCCGATTCCGAAGCTCGAGATCTGGCGCGCCGAGACCGGCGAGCCGCAGCTGCATCCCAATGATCCGCACATCGTTGCGGTGGCGAGCGACCGGAAGATCGCCTCCAGGGTGCCGGTGCTCGACCTGAACGACGTGCCGGGGATCGGGGCGTTTATCCTGAAACATCTCGAGCTCGCATGAACAAGGGTCTGCTTTCGGTCGACGAAGCGCTGGACGTGCTGCTCGCGGGTGCACGCCCGGTGGCCGACGTCGAGGAGATTCCGACGCTCGAGGCGACCGACCGGGTGCTCGCGCGGGCGCAGCAATCGACCATGGACGTGCCGCCGATGGACAACAGCGCCATGGACGGCTACGCGCTGCGTCTCGCCGACGTGCGTGCGCCCGACACGAAGCTGCGCGTCGCGCAGCGCATCGCGGCCGGTGCCGTCGGCAAATCGCTCGAGCCGGGAACGGCGGCGCGCATCTTCACCGGCGCGCCCGTGCCGCCAGGCGCGGACGCGATCGTAATGCAGGAGTTCTGCGCCGCGGATGGCGAACATGTGGTGGTGAAAAAGGTGCCGCAGCCCGGCGAGTGGGTGCGCCGCAAGGGCAGCGACATCAAGGCGGGTGCCGAGATCCTTGCCGCGGGGATTCGCCTTCGGCCGCAGGATACGGGCCTTGCGGCCTCGGTCGGCATCAGGACGCTGCCGGTCAGGCGCCGCGTTCGCCTCGGGCTGTTTTTCACCGGCGATGAGCTGGTGATGCCGGGCGATCCGCTCCCGCCCGGTCGCATCTACAACTCGAACCGCTTTACGCTGAACGGCCTGGCGAAGATCTTCGGCTGCGACGTGCGCGACTTCGGCATCGTGCCCGACAGCCTCGCGGCAACACGCGATGTGCTGCGCCGCGCGGCGGCCGAGAGCGACATCATCGTCACTTCGGGCGGCGTCTCGGTAGGCGAGGAAGACCACGTGCGTCCCGCGGTCGAGGCGGAGGGGTCGCTCCTGATGTGGAAGATCGCCATGAAGCCGGGGCGGCCGCTTGCGTTCGGCAGGGTGGGCGAGGCTGCGTTCATCGGACTGCCGGGCAACCCGGTGTCGAGCTTCGTCACCTTTCTGCTGTTCGTACGGCCGTTCCTGCTGAAGACGCAGGGCATCGCGAACGTCGCGCCGCGATCGATCGAAGCGAGGGCGGACTTCGATTGGGCGAAGCCCGATCCCCGGCGCGAGTTCCTACGCGTAAAATGGAACGCGTCGGGCGGCCTCGAGCTCTACCCGACGCAGGATTCGGCGGTGCTCACCTCCACCGCCTGGGCCGACGGCCTGGTGGACAACGCGCCGAACCAGGCGATTCACAAAGGCGATCGGGTGCGATTTCTGCCCTATACGGAGCTGTATTGGTGAGAGTGAAAGTGCTGTTCTTTGCGAGCTTGCGCGAGCAGCTCGGCACCGGAGCCGAGGAGATCGAGCTGCCGGAGGGCGTCGCCACGGTGGCGGGGCTGCGCGCGCATCTCGTCAAGCGCGGCGAGCCGTGGCGCAAGGCGCT
>JBFKUL010000048.1:0-15112 GCA_041635755.1 Burkholderiales bacterium
GCGGCTCGGGCGCGAAATAGGCGAGACCCGCGACCGCTGCCGCGGCCGAGGCAATGAGGATGGTGCGGGTACGCCTTTGCACGGGTTCGCGCCTGGGGTGCGAAGGTAAACTCGGATTGTCAGTAAATCCCAATACTTGGCCGGCCGCAAGCGGCCCGGCCTAGTACCTGGATGCAGTGACATCGGCCACTCAAGGATTTGGGGTCCCTGGAGGCGTCAGCCGGATGCGGGGGCGCCGGACGCGAGAAAGCGGTTGAGCGCGCCCTCCCAGCGCTGCATGAAGTCGCGATAGGCCGCCTCGGTGAACCCGGCGACGAACGCGTCGCCTTCGGGGCCGAGGCTGGTATGCGTATAGGTCACGTCGGCCAGGCAGTGCGTGTCCTCGGGAAGGAGCTGGATCTCGATGCGGCAGGCCGTCACGCCAGGCGTGATCTTGAGCATTTCGACGAACAGCCGCTCGGGCTCGTGACGCGTGATGTACCAGATCGCGTCGGCCGGGTTGGCGGGCGTCGTGAAAACGCAATCGCGCTCGGCAATCCCCGAGCGGCTCGCGACGAGCCCTGGCGCCCACCCCTCGACCCATTCGCACTCCCGAACCGGACAGAGCAGCGGGAAGACGCGCTCGGGCGCGGCGTCGAGGCGCTGCCGGTAAGTATGGCTGACGCGGATAGGTTGGACGATGCGCACGATGCCTGCCGATTGAATGTGACGGTGCGCGGCTCAAAAACTTGCGCTCAGGCCGCCAGCCGCTCGCCGAGCGCCCGGATCAGCGCCGCACCCTGGCCTTCGCCTCGCGCACGCCACGCGCTGCCGTGCATCAGCGCGAGGGTCATCGGGTTGGTCGCGGCGAGCTTCTCCAGCGTCTCGCCCATGCCGCGTCCCAGACTGTAGGCGTCCGGCGCGCCGGACTCGAGCCCGGCAACGCGGAACGCTTCGCTCGGCTCAAGCACGTCGTCCTCCGTAATCGGCGGCAACTCGTGGCCGCCGCGCGTGAAGAGGTCGCCGCAGAGCAGCGTGCGGGTCCGGTCGTCGTACAGGTAGCCGCACTCCCAGTTGTGCGGCAGGTGCGGCGCGTCGAGCCAGGTGACATTGCGGCGCCCGAGCGAGATCGACTCGCCGTGCGCGAGCGCCCTGGCCGGGCGATCGGCAATGTCGTTGATCGAGATGTTCGCCGCAAGCGTGCCGCACAGCGGAACCGCCTGCGGCGCGGCGGCGAGGAACTGATTGAGCGCGCCGCACTCGTCGGCCTCGACGTGCGAGAAGCTGACGTAGCGCAGGCGCTCGAGCGGCATCACCGCCTTGATCGCCTCGCTCACGAGCGGAAACAGGCCGCGCATCCCCGTGTGGAACACGAGAGGCGCCTGGTCGACGATCAAGTACTGGTTGAACGTGAAGCCGCCCGGGAAATCCGCGGGTGGAATCGGCGTGCTGATTCGATAAAGGCCGTCCGCGATCTCGTCGATGCGTGTGCCGCTCTGCGGGTTAGTGATCATCTTCAAGGCTCCATCTTGCGATTGGACAATGCGCCCGGACGGACCGGGCGCGGGTTCAGCGGCTGGCGCTTCCCTTGCCGAGGAGTACCCCGGCAAGCAGATCCGCGATGCAGTCGATCGCTTCGCGGTGCGAGAGTCCCTCGCCCACGAGCGCCTCGTACACGGTGAAATCGAGCAGCGCAAAAGCAACCGCGGCAGCGGCGCGCGCAGGCTTGCCAGGCTTCATGGTCAGCGCGACCAGCTTGCGCCGATTCGCTTCGTCGGTGCGCATCGCGGTTTCGATCTGCGGGAACTGCGCGCGCTCGGCGCGGATGCGGTCGTAGCTCGAGAAACGCCCGTAATAGTCGAACCACGCTTCCACGAGCGTACGAATTCGATCCCCAGGCTCGCCCTTCGACGCGCTCAGCAGCTTCGTCGTCGGCGGTCGCGTCACGGCGTCTGTATAGGCGCCGCAGGCATCGATCATGTCGCTGTAAGTCGGGAAATGGTGGTACACGGTGCCGGTCGCCACGCCCGCCCGGGTCGCGACATCGCGCGGCGTGGTGGCGGCCAGGCCGCGCTCGGCGTGCAGCTCATAGGTGGCGCGCACGATGCGCTGCCGGGTGTCCTCGGCGGTCTCGGCGCGACGGTCCATGCGGTAGCGGCGGGGGGACATGGCGCACATTATTTCATTGACTGAACGTTCAGTCAATATGTACAGCTGCCCACGGCACAGGCTGCCCCGTGTGCCGTTTTCCTACCTTGCGGCCGCTTGCGCCTCCGGTCGCGCCTCAGCCCTGCTTCGCCAGTCGCGTCTCAACGATACGCGCGAGCACGCTCGCGCCGAGCGGCAGTGCCTCGTCGTTGAAGTCGTAGCCCGGGTTGTGCACCTCGCAGGCGCCCTCGCCCGAGCCGTTGCCGATATTGAAGTAGCAGCCCGGCACCTTCTCCAGCATGAAGGAGAAGTCCTCCGAGGCCATGATGAGGGACGGATTGCGCTCGACGTTCTCCTTGCCGACCAGCTCGGTACAGACGCGCGCGGCGAACTCGGCCTCCTTGGGGTCGTTCACGGTCGGCGCGAAAATCAGGCGGAAGTCGACCTCGGCCTGCGCGCCGAAGGCCTGTGCCACATGCGTCGTGGTGCGCTTCATGTTCTTCTCGATGAGCGCCATCACGTCGCGCGAGAACGCGCGCACCGTGCCCGAGAGCTGAGCCGTCTGCGGGATGACGTTGTAGGCGTCGCCGCCGTGGATCTTGGTCACCGAGAGCACCGCGGTCTCGGTGGGCGGCGCGTTGCGCGCGACGATCGCCTGCAGCGCCACCGCAATGTGCGCGGCGACGAGCACCGAGTCGACGCTTCGCTCGGGGCGCGCACCGTGCGCCCCGTGGCCGGTGACCTGAATGTCGAAGAATGCCCCGCCCGCCATCATCGGGCCGCTCTTCACTGCGAACTTGCCCACGGGCAGGCCGGGCCGATTGTGCATGCCGAACACCGCCTCGCAGGGATGACGGTCGAACAGGCCGTCCTCGATCATGGCGCGCGCGCCGCCCAGGCCTTCCTCGGCCGGCTGGAAAATGAAGTGCACCACGCCGTCGAAGTTCTTCGTCTCGGCGAGGTACTTCGCCGCACCGAGCAGCATCGCGGTGTGGCCGTCGTGCCCGCAAGCGTGCATGCGCCCCTCGTGCTGCGAGCGGTGCGCGAACGCGTTCGCCTCGCGGATCGGCAACGCGTCCATGTCGGCGCGAAGCCCGATGGCGCGCGCGCCCTTGCCCGCACGCAGCGTCCCGACCACGCCGGTCTTGCCGATGCCGCGCACCACCTCGCAGCCATAAGCGGCCAGCGCCTTCGCCACCAGATCGGACGTGCGTTGCTCCTCGAAGCCGAGCTCGGGATGCGCGTGGATATCGCGCCGGATGCGGGTCATTTCCTGATGCAGCCGCACGATGCGATCGGTGGTCGTCATAGCGTCGTTCCTTTCAATGTTTTTGCGCCTGCTGCGCGAAGCGCGCCAGCCAGGCCGCAAGCCAGGCGCGCACCGCGCCCGCGTCGTCGATGCGCCAGCGCGCGGCGCTCTTGCCCCGCCCAACCTTGATCGAGTGCCCGCCGAGGCGATTGACCACCTCGAAGCCGTACTCGTCGGTCAAATCGTCCCCCGCGAACACCGGCGTGCGGCCCTGGAACGGCGCCTCGGCCATGTACTCCTCGATCACGACGCCCTTGTCGCGCCCGCCGGGCTTGAGCTCGAGCACCATCTTGCCACCCTGCACTTCGAAGTCCTCGCCGAGCTCACGCGCTGCCGCGGCCATCTGCGCCTTCACTGCAGGCTCTAACTGCGGCGCGCGCCGGTAATGCAGCGCAATGCTGTGGCCCTTGTCCTCGAGCAGCAAGCCCTGGTGCTCGGCGGCAAAGGCGCCCAGCTGCGCCGCGATGCGCCGCAGCGGCTCGGCCGCAAAGGCGTGGCGATGGATCTGCCCGTGCGCATCGCGCCGCTCGATGCCGTGCTGGCCCGCCACCGGCAGCACCAGCGGCGCAAACAAGCCGTCGACATCGGCCACGGAGCGCCCGCTGATCAGCGCGATCGCGCCGCCGGCGGCCTCCTCGAGGGCACCCAGCAGCCGGTGCAGCGCCGCGTCGACGTGCACCGCATCGGGCCGCTCGGCATGCTCGAGCAGCGTGCCGTCGATATCGAGAAAGAACGCCCAGTCGCCGGAGGGCTCGGGGAGCTTGGCGGCGGCCATGGCTAGCTCGAGGCTTCCTGCAGCTGCGCGCCGTGCTCGCCGCGCGCCTTCATGCGGCGGCGCTGGCGCATGCGCGCCGCATCCATCAGCATGCGGCCCGCCCAGCGATAAACGTTGAACTCCATCACGAGGTTGCGCATGCTGCGCATGCGCGCGCGCACTTCCTCGGGCGGCATGGTGAGCGCGAGGTGCATCGCGTCGGCAGCCTGGTCGATGTCGTAGGGGTTGACGATCAGCGCCTCGGCGAGCTCGCGCGAGGCGCCGGTGAACTGCGACAGAATCAGCACGCCGCCCTCGTCCTCGCGCGCGGCGACGAACTCCTTCGCCACCAGGTTCATGCCGTCATGCAGACTCGAGACGTAGCACAGGTCCGCGGCGCGGTAGAGCTCGTAGACCGCCTCGGCCGGGTGCTGCTCGACCTTGAGCACGATCGGCTCGTAGCCGCCGCGGCCGAAGCGCTCGTTGATCTTGTCGGCGAGCGCGCGCACGCGCGCGTCGAAGTCCTGGTACTCGTGGATCGTCGAGCGCGAGGGCGCCGCCGCCTGGACGAAGGAGAACTTGCCGATCCATTCGGGCTGCAGCTCGAGCAGGCGCTCGACCGCGTTGAAGCGCTCGAGAATGCCCTTCGTGTAGTCGAGCCGGTCGACGCCCACGCCGAGCAGCCGGTCGCTCGACATGCCGAAGCGCTCGCGCACCGCCTTCCTGCATTTGTCGACCGTCGCCACCTTGGCGAGCGCCGCGGGCGGCCATTCGATCGAGATCGGGTAGCGCCGCACCTCGGTCTGCTCGCCGCCGAAGGTGATGCTGAAATTCTCGCGGTCAACCCGTGCCTCGAGGTAGCGGTCGACCGTGTCGAAGAAATTGTTGCAATGGAACTGGGTGTGGAAGCCGAGAATCGACGAACCCAGCAGCCCCTCGAGCAGCTGCGTGCGCCAGGGCAGGATGCCGAAGGCCTCGGGGTTGGTCCATGGGATATGCCAGAACGTGATGATGGTCGCGTTCGGCAGGCGCTCGCGCACCATGCGCGGCAGCAGCGCAAAATGGTAGTCCTGCACCAGCACGATCGGGTTCTCGGTGCGCGCCTCCTCGACGACGATGTCGGCGAAGCGCTGGTTGACGTCCTGGTAGTAGTCCCAGTCCTGCTTGCGGAACACCGGGCGCGTGTGCGCCACATGGCACAGCGGCCACAGCCCCTCGTTGGCGAAGCCGTAGTAGTAGCCGTCCTCCTCTTCCTTGGTGAGCCAGACGCGCCTGATACGGTACGAGGGCTTGTTGGGCGGCACCATCACATGATCTTTTTCGTCCACCGTCTCGCGGTCGGCGTTGCCGCTGCCGTGCGCGATCCAGGTGCCCGAGCAGGCACGCATCACCGGCTCGAGCGCGGTCACCAGGCCGCTCGCCGGGCGCTGGACGCTCACCTTGCCGTCGTCGCCCTTGAAATGCGAGTAGGGTTCGCGGTTCGAGACGATCAGGATTTCGTCGCCCTTGAGGTCCTCGCGCAGGATGCGGCGCAGCGCCTCCGGGCGCCAGGTGACCTGGCTCTCGTCGCGGCCGCGGCGCTCCACGTCGAGGTCGCGCAGCAGCACCTCGAGATCCTTGACGAAGGGCCGCAGCGCCGGCGTCGGCAGCTTCTCGCCCGGACGGCGCAGCGCGCCGCCGGAGATCAGCTCGCGCACCCCCACCACCCAGCCGCGCCAGCTGATCTCGGCGATCACCACCGTGATCAGCGCGACGATGGCGGCGATCGCCGCGAACAGGTAGATCAGGTAGCGCCGCGTGTCGGCGCTGCGCAGCTTGACGAAGCTCATGTCGTGCGCGATCGCCAGCGCGCCGAGCGTCTCGGTGCCGCTGCGAATCGGGTTCACCGCCACGTGCAGCGGCCCGACCGGCAGATCGAGCACACGGTTCGGGCCAGCCGCGGCGGCGCCTTCGCAGCGCGCCTCGGCGGGTAGGTTCGGCGTCGCGTAGAGCGTTTTGCCATCGCCGCCGCACAACCCGAGCGCAAAGACGCGCTCGTCCTGGATGACCCGCTCGAAGAACGCCGCCGTCCTGGCGGGCGAGCGCTCGCGCACCAGTTCGGCAAGCGGCTCCTGCAGCGTATTGGTGATGAGCGCGCTG
Organism: Burkholderiales bacterium; assembly: GCA_041635755.1. Lineage (GTDB taxonomy): Bacteria > Pseudomonadota > Gammaproteobacteria > Burkholderiales > SG8-39 > JBFKUL01. Next base: position 6,330 of record JBFKUL010000048.1, read on the forward strand.
CGCATCTCGAGATCGCGCACGAACCACTGCGTGGTCAGCTTGCCCACGAGCGGCTCCACCGCGATCGCAATGGCGGCGAGCGCGATGATCAGCGGAATCAGGAATCGGATGGATAGCCGCATCGTTCGTGTGCCGGCGCGTCGCCGCGCGCCGTACCGGAGAAAACGCCCGCGCGCCGGGCATCATCCGCCTCGGCGCTCGTGCGCGTCGAGCCGGCCAATGATACCCGATGGACCTAGCGCGGAAGAATACGCAACGCGATCAGCGCACTGCGCGCCGCGCGGCTAGTGACCGGTCAGTTCCGAAGCCGGGATCGGCGAGCGCGCCGATGCGGCGTTGAGCACGGCTGCGTCCGGCGCGCGGGACGCTCGCGGCTCAGCGGTCGAATCGCGCGTAAAGAATGGGCGCGGCGGCGAGGAGGATGAGAAGCACCGCCGCAATGGCTGGTGATTTCCCGACCAGCACCGCAAACGGCAGGATGACGAACAGCGTCGCCAGCAGCCACGGCACGCGCGGCGCCCGGCCGAGGTCCGCGCCGAGCTTGCGTTTCAGCCAGCGTCCGAACTTGCCCGGCGGCGGTCCCGCGCGCCGGCCGAGCGAGCGCATCAGCGCGCGCTCTTCGAGCCACGAGAAGAACAGCATGGTCAGCACGAACAGGCTGCCGATCAGCATCACCGGCGTGACTAGCAAGCCGAGCAGCGTGGGAAGCGCTCGCGTTCCTACGAGCAGCATCATCGGCGTCACCCCGCACGCAATCGCCGTGATCACAATCAGCACGCACACCGGAATCAGACGCGGCAAGCGCGCGCCCACGTAGTCGTGCAATCCGTCCACGTCGCGATAGCGGCGCGCGAGCTCCACGCCTTCCTCGAGCGGCCCAAGAAACTGCTGCCCGAGCCGCTGCGGCAGAGAGAACTGTGATTCGGTGGTGGCCATGGCCCGCATCCTTCCGGTCAGGAAATGCAGCCCCAGCATAGGGGCTTCCGGCCGAAAAAGCGGTGAAGAATTACGCGCTTAGGAGCAGATCGGGCTCGACTCCGGGCAATCGGTCGACCCGGCCCCCAAGCGCCGCGGCTAGCGGAACTTCAATGCCGCAGGCGAGATCAGCACGCCGAAATGCTCGCACCAGATCACGACGTTCGCGTACTGCTCGAGCTTCACGCCCGGCGGCACGTCGTAGTTCTGGCTGCCCTTGAAGGCGCGCAGCCGGCCGAGATCGACGTACATGGTCTTCGCCACCTCGGTCGAGGGCGTGACCTCGCGCTCGGGCACGAGATAGACGTGGAATTTGGGCCCCGGGCCGACCTCGAAGTCGGCCTCGAGGTGCACCAGATCGCGGTACACCGTCACGCCGCCCTTGCCGTGGTGGATCGGATCCGACGGGTTGGCGTGGATGAAGCGGCCATTCGCGACGACCGTCTTCGTGGCGCGATCCGCGACCTTGTCGCTGGCGACGATGTCGGAAAGGAAGATGTAGGGGTAGACGAAGATGCCTCCTGCGAAGCCGGCGACCGCACCGATCAAACCGCCGACGACGAAAATGCCGATCGATCGCAGCATACGGATCCCCTCGTTGGTTAGGTTTCGCGCTCGGGCAGCGCGGGTGCATCGCTGCCGGGCAGCGTCTCGACATCTTTGAGCTTGCGCTCGATCTGGCGCGTGCGCACCTCGGCCTGGTCGATCGAATTGGCGACCGTCTGCAGCTGCGCCTTGGTGCGCGCGAGCACGTCGCCGAAGCGGCCGAACTCGCTTTTCACCGAGCCGAGGATCTTCCACACCTCGCTCGAGCGCTTCTCGATGGCGAGGGTCTTGAACCCCATCTGCAGGCTGTTGAGCAGCGCCGAGAGCGTGGTCGGGCCGCACACCGTGACGCGAAACTCGCGCTGCAGCGTCTCGAACAGGCCGGGCCGGCGCAGCACCTCGGCGTACAGGCCCTCGAAAGGCAGATAGAGCAGCCCGAATTCGGTGGTCGCGGGCGGCTCGAGGTACTTCTCGTTGATGGCCTTCGCTTCGAGCCGGATGCGCGCCTCGAGCGCCTTCGCCGCCGCCTCGACCGCGACCGGGTCGGCCGCCTCCTGCGCCTCCTGCAACCGCTGGTAGTCCTCGGTGGGGAACTTGGCATCGAGCGGCAGCCACACCATGCCGTCATCGCCGCCGCGCCCGGGCAGCTTGACCGCGAACTCGACGCGCTCCCTGGAGCCGGGACGCGTGGCGACGTTGGTGTCGTACTGATCGGGCGTGAGCATCTGCTCGAGCAGCGCCGAGAGTTGCACTTCGCCGAGCACGCCGCGCTGCTTGACGTTCGAGAGCACCTTTTTCAGGTCGCCGACGCCCGCGGCGAGCGACTGCATCTCGCCCAGGCCCTTGTGCACCAGCTCGAGGCGCTCGGACACCTGCTTGAACGATTCCGACAATCGCTGCTCGAGCGTGGCGTGCAGCTTCTCGTCGACCGTCTGGCGCATCTTCTCGAGCTTCTCGGAATTGTCCTTCTGCAGCGCCTCGAGCCGCTGCTCGAGGATTTCGCGCGTCTCGCGCGCGGCGAGGCGCTGCTGCTCCTGCGTGCGCGCGAGGCCCTCCTCGAGCGTCTTCCTGAAGTTCTCGAGCTTTGCCTCGTTGGTCGCCGTAAGCTTGGCGAGACTTTGCGAGAAGCCGTCGATCTGGTTGTTCTGCACCGCCGCGATGGTGCCCATCTGCGTCGAGATGTTCTGGCTGAACGCCGAGAGGCCGTTCGCCAGCTCCTCGCGCGCAGCGCGTGCGGCCGCATCGGCCTCGGTACGCAGCCCCTTCTCGCGGCCGAGCAGCGCCACCAGCAGCACGACGATCAGCACCAGCGTGATTGCCGCGGCGGCAAGCGTGAGCGCGATGAGAATCTGATCGCTCACGGTTGGTCCCGAGGTTCGCCTGGCTGGTCGCGCGAGCCGGAAAGCGCCTCCGGATGGAGCCTGCGCGCGCAGTCGAACTCCGGCTGCGAATCGATGAGCGCGTGGAAGCGCTCGATCAGTCGGAACGGCACCTGCTCGCCTCCCAGCAATTCGTACGGCATCGCCTGCCGCACGAGCTTACACCGAATCCCTGAGCGTCAGCGCGGGCGAGGCGCGCAGCACCTTGCGCGCCGAGAGCCAGGCATTTAGCGACAACAGCGCGAGACCAGCGAGCGGCCCGGCGACGAGCAGCAGGGTGCTCGGCGGCAGGTCCAGCTCGAACACGCGCCGCGCCAGCAGCTGCCCGATCAGCGCCGCGCCCGCGGTCGCGAGCACGCCCGAGAGCACCCCCATGGAGAGAAACTCGATGCGCTGGCTGTCCTTGACCTGCGCGCGCGAGGCGCCGTAGACGCGCATCACCGCCGCCTCGCGCCGGCGCTCGTCCTCGGTCGCCACCAGCGCCGAGTACAGCACCAGCAGTCCCGCGCCAAGCGCGAACAGGAACACGAACTGCACCGCGGTGATCACCTGGTCGATCACGGCCTGCGCCTGGCGCACCGCGGCGCCGATGTCGACCACCGTCAGGTTGGGAAAACGCCGCGTGAGTTCGTTCATGGCCTCCTCCCTGCCCGACTCAAGGTGAAAGGCGGTGATGAAGCTCACCGGAAATCCTTCCAGCAGCATCGGCGGCGCGATGACGAAGAAATTCACCTTCATCGAGTCCCAGCGCAGGCTGCGCAGCGAGCTCAGACGCGCACGGAACGGCTCGCCGCCGACGGTGAAGGTGAGCTCGTCGCCGAGCTTCCAGCCCAGGCGCTGGGCGATGCCCTCCTCGGCGGAGAGCTCGCGCGGGTTCTTCGCGGCGTCGAACCAGCGCCCGGCGACGACCTGGTTATGGCCGGGCAGCTCCTCCGAGTAGCTCAGGTTGAACTCGCGCTCGACCATGCGCTTGGCACGCTCCTCGCTGTAGTCCGCCTCGCTCACCGGCCGGCCATTCACCGCGGTGAGCCGGCCGCGCACCATCGGGTAGAGATCGGGCACCGCGACGCGGCGTTCGGCCAGGAACTGCTTCACCGGCTCGAGCTGGTCGCGCTGGATGCCGATGATGAAGCGATTGGGCGCATCCGGCGGCGCAGCGCGGCGCCATGCATCGACCAGATCGTTGCGGGTGAAGCTGAGCAGCAGCACCGCGGTCAGGCCGAGCGCCAGGCTCGCGACCTGGATCGCGTTGCCGCGCGCATGGCGCTTGAGGTTCGACAGTCCGTAGCGCAGCGCCACCGAGCGCGCCCCGAGCAGGCGCGCCACCGGGCCGCTCGAGAGCAGCCGCAGCGCGACCCACGACACCGCCACAAACACCAGCACCGCGATGCCGAAGCCGCCGACCACGAGCGCGCCGAGGCGCACGTTGCCCGCCTGCCACATGAGCAATCCGGCGAGCGCGGCGAGCCCGACGGCATAGACCGCCACGGTTCCCGTTTTTGCGTTGCCCGATTCGCGCCGGATGACGCGCACCGCGGGCACGTTCTTGAGCTGTACCAGCGGCGGCAGCGCGAAGCCGAGCAGCAGCACCAGTCCGACGAGAAAGCCCTGCAGCGCCGGCATCGGACCCGGCGCCGGGAGCTTGGCGCGCATCAGGTCCGAGAGCGCACCGGAGATTGCGCTCTGCGCCGCGAAGCCAAGCGCCACGCCCACCGCGCAGGCGGCGAGCCCGAGCAGCAGGAATTCGCCGCCGTAGAGCGCGAGTAGCCGCCGCTGCGTCGCGCCGAGGCAGCGCATCACCGCGCAACCGTCCAGGTGGCGCTCGACGAAGCGGCGCGTGCCGAGCGCGATCGCGACGCCCGCGAGAATCGCGGCGAGCAGCGCCGTCAGGCCGAGAAAGCGCTGCGCGCGGTCGATCGATTCACGAACCTCGGGCCGGCCGTTCTCGAGGTCGTCCAGCCGCTGGCCGCGCTCGAGCCGCGGCGTCGCCCATTTTTCGAGGCCCTCGAGCGCCTCTCGATCGCCCGCGGCGTACAGGTAATACGAGACGCGGCTGCCGGTCTGCACCAGGGCGGTCGCGGCGACGTCCTCGAGATTCATCATCAGGCGCGGGGAAAGGTTGAAGAAATTCGCGCCGCGCTCGGGCTCGAGCGTAAGCACCGCCGCTACGGTGAACTCCGAGGCGCCCAACCGGATGCGCGTGCCGACCGGCGCATCGAGCGCGCTCACGATGCGCTCCTCGATCCAGACGGTGCCGCGCGCCGGGCCGGCTTCGGCGGGCGCATCGGGCGCGTTCGGCGCCGGCGCGATTCTCAGCTTGCCGCGCAGCGGATAGTTCCCGCTCACCGCCTTGACGCCGGCGAGCTGGCTGCGGCTCGCCTCGCCCGAGCCCGTCTGCGCCATGCTGATGAAATTGAGCGCTTCGGCTCTCGCCAAACCGCGCCGCGCAATCTCCTGCGAGATTTCGGGCTTGAAGCGATGATCGGACACCAATACCAGGTCCGCGCCGAGCAGCTGGTGCGCGTCGCGCACCAGCGCGCGCCCGACCCGGTCAGCGAAGAACGACACGCTGGTGACACTCGCCACCGCGATCACCAGCGCGAGTGCCAGCACACGCACCTCTCCGGCACGCCAATCGCGCATCAACATGCGCAACGACTGGGCGAGGGGCGCTTTCATTCGCTTACGATGCGCCCCGCCGCAAGGCGCACGACGTGTGGGCAGCGCGTGGCGAGGTGCTCGTCATGGGTCACCATTACAAGAGTGGTGCCGAACTGCCGGTTGAGTTCGAACATCAGCTCGATTACGCCCTCGCCCGCAGCCGCGTCGAGACTTCCGGTCGGCTCGTCGGCAAGCAGCAGCTTCGGCTGCATGACGAACGCGCGCGCCAGCGCGACGCGCTGTTGCTCGCCGCCCGACAGATGCTTCGGATAGTGGTGCAGCCGCTCGCCGAGGCCGGTGCGCACCAGCATCTCGCGCGCCGCCTCCTCGGCGTCGCGCCGTGCCGCAAGCTCCAGCGGCAGCATGACGTTCTCGAGCGCCGTCAAAGCGGGCAGCAACTGAAACGACTGGAACACGAAGCCGACTGCGCTCGCGCGGGCAAGCGCGCGGGCGTCCTCGTCGAGCGCAAAGAGATCTTTGCCGTCGAGCTCGACGGTGCCGCGAGTCGGCGTATCGAGGCCGGCGAGGATCGCGAGCAGTGTCGATTTTCCGGAGCCCGAGGCCCCGACGATCGCGACCGCCTCGCCGGGGGTGACCTCGAGGTCGATCTCGCGCAAAATGACGAGGTCGCTGTCACCGCTCTTGACGGTCTTGCCGATGCCGCGTGCTCTGAGAACTGCTCTCGTTTCGACGATCTTGTCGCTAGCGTCCATGGTCCTTGCGGGCGCTGCGCAAGCGGCGCCGAAGCTGCTGGTTTACGGGGACAGCCTGTCCTCGGCCTACGGCATCGCCCAGGCACGCGGCTGGGTGGCGTTGCTTGAAGCGCGCCTCGAGCAGGAACGACTCGATTATAACGTCGTGAACGCGAGCATCTCGGGCGAGACCACGAGCGGCGGCCTCGCGCGCATGGACCAGGCGCTCGCGCAGCATCGTCCGGCGGTGGTGCTGATCGCGCTCGGCGGGAACGACGGCTTGCGCGGCCTGCCGGTCGAGGCGATGAGGAAAAATCTTTCCTCCATGATCACGAAGGCGCAGAAGGCGGGCGCGCGCGTGCTGCTCGCCGGCATGAAGCTGCCGCCGAATTACGGCCCGTCCTACACCACGAGCTTCGAGGCGGCGTTCGGCGAAGTCGCGCGGCGGCACGGCGCGACGCTGCTGCCGTTCCTGCTCGAGGGCGTGGCGGGCAACGAGGCGCTGTTCCAGGACGACCGCCTGCATCCGAACGAGGCGGCGCAGCCGATCGTGCTCGACACTGTCTGGGGCGCCCTGCGGCCGCTACTCGCTCAGGCCCGCAAGCGCCCCGGCGCCTGAGGTCAGGCAACGCGGGTCGAAACGCGGGTGCTCGCCGAGGTCCGTGGCAGGAAGCCGAAGACGCGCTAGAGGATAGTCACCTTCGCCGGGCCGGCGGCAAAGCGGCCGATGGTGCGCGCATCCGAGAAGCCGCGGTGCGCGAATTCTGCCAGCACGTTCTTCTCGGCTGCAGGCTCGCAGGCCACCAGCAGGCCGCCGCTGGTCTGCGGATCGCTCACCAGCTTCTGCACCCACGCCGGCGCGCCCGCGGGCAGCACCACGTCGTGGCCGTAGCCGTTCCAGTTGCGGTCCGACGCGCCGGTGACCACCCCTTGCTTGAGCCACTCGAGGGCCTCGGGAATCACCGGCAGCGCGTCCAGCCGCACTTCGGCGGCGAGCTTCGAGCCGCGGCAGACCTCGAGCAGATGTCCCGCGAGTCCAAAGCCGGTCAAGTCGGTAATCGCGTTCACGCCCTTCATCTCGGAGAGCGCCTCGCCAGGGGTGTTGAGCTTGGTGGTCGTCTCGATCATCTTCGCGTAGCCCGCGTCCGAGAGCTTGCCCTTCTTGAGCGCCGCCGAGAGGATGCCGACGCCAAGTGGCTTGCCGAGCACCAGCAGGTCGCCGGCGCGCGCGGCGCTGTTCTTCTTCACCTTGTCAGGGTGGACGAGGCCGAGCGCCACCAGGCCGTAGATCGGCTCGAGCGTGTCGATCGAGTGCCCGCCCGCGATCGGGATGCCGGCCTCGGCGCAGATCGATTCGCCGCCTTCGAGGATCTTCTGGATCACCTTGACCGGCAGCTTCTCGAGCGGCATGCCGACCACCGCGAGCGCGAAGATCGGCTTTGCGCCCATGGCATAGATATCGGAGAGCGCGTTGGTCGCTGCGATGCGGCCGAAGTCATAAGGGTCGTCGACGATCGGCGTGAAGAAATCGGTGGTCGCCACCAGCGCCTGCTCGTCGTTCAGCTTGTAGACCGCCGCGTCATCGCTCGTCTCGGTGCCGACCAGCAGCGCCGCGGGCAGGCCGCGAATCGGCGTCGTGGCGAGAATCTCGGTGAGCACGGCGGGCGCGATCTTGCAGCCGCAGCCGCCACCGTGGCTGAAATCGGTCAGGCGGATTTTTTCCAGCACTGGCGCGTCGAGAATCGAGGACATGTCTAAGCCTTTGTCGTGAAGCGTAGAATCAGCATTCATTGTACCGGCATTGCGATGCAGAAAGAGACTCGACATTCAGTCGCGGCAGACGAGGCGAACCTGACGGCGTTCGACGCCGTGATCGACGTGCGCTCGCCCGCGGAGTTCGCCGAGGATCACGTGCCCGGCGCGCTCTCCTGCCCCGTGCTGAACGACGAGGAGCGCGCGCGCGTCGGTACGATCTACAAGCAGGACTCGCCGTTCAGCGCGAAGAAAGTCGGCGCCGCGCTGGTGGCGCATAACATCGCGCGCCATGTCGAGACGACCTTCGCCGACAAGGAGCGCGACTGGCGGCCGCTGGTTTACTGCTGGCGCGGCGGCAAGCGCAGCGGCGCCCTGGCGCACGTGCTGCGCCAGATCGGCTGGCACGCCTGCACCGTTGACGGCGGCTACAAGTCCTACCGCCGCCACGTCGTTGCCAAGCTGGCTGAATTTCCGCGCAAGTTCTCCTATCGCGTCGTCACCGGCGCCACCGGCAGCGGCAAGAGCCGCCTGCTCGAGGCCCTCGCCGCGCAGGGCGCGCAGGTGCTCGACCTGGAAGCGCTGGCGGCGCACAAGGGGTCCGTGCTGGGAGGCCTGCCGGACGAGGCGCAGCCCTCGCAGAAACTGTTCGAAAGCCGTTTGCTCGCCGTATTCCAGCGACTGACTTTTGCCGAGCCGGTCTACGTCGAGGCGGAAAGCCGCAAGATCGGCGCGCTGCAGGTGCCCGAAGCGCTGCTGGAGTCCATGCGCGCCAGCC
>JBFKUL010000049.1:0-15088 GCA_041635755.1 Burkholderiales bacterium
CGCCGCGCCGTAGCGCTTGACGAGCTGCAGCACGCGCGCGCGCGCGGTAAGGTTGCCGGCGAATTGCGCGCGGAAATCGAGCGCCACGGCCTCGGGCTTGCGCGAGGAGCGCAGGTAAAGCTCCTCGATGTCGCGACGAATTGCATCCCCCTCCACGATCTTAACGGGCGGGATGAGGATGCCTTCGTCGAAGGCGTCGCGCGCCGAGGGACAGAAGCTGCCCGGGGTGATGCCGCCGATATCGTACTGGTGCAGGCAGTTGGTCACCCAGCAAAAGAGCTCGCCCTTCCAGAACACCGGGCACAGCAGCATCACGTCCATCTGGTGCGCGGCGCCGACCCAGGGATCGTTGGCGAGAAACATGTCACCGTCCCGGATTCCAGGGTTGTCGCTGCGGTTCTCGAGCGTCCATTTGACCTGCGTGTCCGTGACGCCCGACATGTACTGCATGTACGGGCCGAAATAGACAAACTCGGCGTCCTCGGTGAGGATCGACGGATTGAGATCGAGCGCGTACATCGCCACCGGCGAGCCCGAGAGCCGCTGGATCGTGGCGCCGTGTTCCTCGTTCACGTTCCACAGGGCGTGACGCACCACCTCGAAGGTCACGGGGTCGATGTCCCGCTGCCATTTTCGGTGCAGGCGCAGCGTCTTCGAGATCGAGAGTTTCTTGGGCGGCACGTAGCCGCTGCGCCGGCCGTCGAAGTGCGCGGCCGCCAGCTCGCTCAGTTTCTTCAGGGGGGCGTTCATCGGTCGAAGGTCATCTCGAAATTGCCAAGGGGATCGAGGCGCAGACGCCGGCCCGGGTGCACGACCACCGTCGTGTCCGCGGTCTCGACGATCGCGGGCCCGCGCAGGCGGTTGCCGATGGCGAGCCGATCGCCGTCGTACACCGGCGTCGTGCGCCGCTTCTTCAGGTCCGGCCAGTAGATGTCGCGCTTGCCGCGCAGGGCGCCGCGCGGGATCTTCGCCGTCGACTTGCGTGCGCGTACCAGCTTCGGCCGCGGCGTCAGGGCGCGCGCGCGCAGACGGCAGACGACGATCTCGAGCTGCGCGCCGGCGAGCGCCGAGCCGCGCCCGTAGAGCTGCTCGTAGCGCTCGACGAAGCGTTCCCGCAGCGCCTGCCCATAGCCGGCCGGCGCGCGCGTCCAGGGCAGCAGCACCTCGACTTCATTGATCTGGCCCTTGTGGCGCAGGTCGAGCGAGAACTCGAAGCGCTGGCGCGCTGCGGCAATGCCCTCGGCCGCCATGATGCGCTGCGCCTGCTTCTCCAGCCGCTCGAGATTCTGGTTGATGCGCGCCGCCGGCACTGGTGTCGGCATGATCTCGGTGTGCTCCAGAACGTGCAGCACGTCCGCCGCGGCGGCGCCGAAAGCGCACCAGGTCGAGGCGGCCTTTCTCTGCGGCACGATGACCTTCTTGACGCCCAGCTCGCGCGCGAACACGCCGGCGTGCGCCGGCCCGGCGCCGCCGAAGGCGTACAGCACGAAGTCGCGCGGATCGAAGCCCTTCTCGACCGTCACCTTGCGCACGATGTCGGCCATGTTCAGCTCGACAATGCGGCAAATGCCCGCCGCGCACTCAATCGGATCCATGCCGATCTGCGCGCCGAGTTCTGCGATCGCCTGCGTCGCCGCCTGCGTGTCGAGCTTCAGCCGCCCCTCGGCAAAGTTCTCGGGGTCGAGGTAGCCGAGCACCAGTTGCGCATCGGTCACCGTCGGCACGGTGCCGCCGCGCCCGTAGCACACCGGACCGGGAAACGCGCCGGCGCTCTCCGGTCCCACGCTCATCGTGCGGGACTCGGCATGCGCGCGCACCAGACTGCCGCCGCCGGCGCCGATCGCCTGCAGGTCCACCTTCGGCAGGAAGTATTCGTACTGGTCGGTATTGCTGATGAAGGAGTACGCCGGCTTGCCGCCCTGGATGATCGAGACGTCGAACGACGTGCCGCCCATGTCGGTGGTGATGATGTTGGCATCGCCCATCGCGGCGCCGAGGTACATCGAGGCCGTCACCCCTGCGACCGGGCCCGAGTCGAGGGTGAGCAGCGGCGCCTCGCCCGCGCGCGACACGGGCACCGTGCCGCCGCCGCACTGCGCGATCTGCAGGCCGTGCGTGTAGCCGAGCTGCGTCAGCGTGCGGTCCAGCTTTTCCAGGTACCCCGACATCACCGGCCCAAGGGTCGCGTTCAGCGCCGTGGCCGTGACGCGCTCGTACTCACCCCACTTCGGCGCAATGTCGACCGAGCAGGTGACGAACACGTCGGGGGCGATCTGCTTTACCAGCGCCCGGACCCGCTGCTCGTGCTGCGGATTCCTGAACGACCAGAGAAAGCAGATCGCGATCGCCTGCACGCCTTCGGCGACGAGCTCCCGGATCGCGCTTTGCGCCTGCGCCTCGTTTAGCGCCACCACGATTTCGCCGAAGCAGTCCACGCGCTCCGAGATGCCGCGAATCAGGCGCTTGGGCACGATCGGGGTCGGTTTCGACGTTTCCGGGAAGTGCACCACCTTGCGGATATCGCGCCCGCCGTAGCCGCGCGAGCCGCGCATGATGTGAATCGCGTCCTCGTGGCCTTTGGTGGTGATGAGTCCGAGCTTCGCGCCTTTTTTCTGGATGATCGTGTTCGTGCCCACCGTCGTGCCGTGCGAGAGGAATGCGATCTCGCTGCAGAATGTCCTGAGCGGCAATCCGAGCGCTTCGGCGCCCGCGCTGAGGGCGTCCATCATGCCCCGGGAGAAGTCCTGCGGCGTCGAGGGCACCTTGGTCGTGAGCAGCTTTCCTGCGCCGTCCACAATGGCGCAATCGGTAAAGGTTCCGCCGATGTCGATACCGACGAGATATTGCACGTGTTTGGCCATGCAGCGCGCGCTACGAGCGCCCGTACTCGGCGCGCAGCAGCTTCGCCGCCTCGACCATGGCGCGCAGCTTGCCTTCGGCGACCTCGCGCGGCAGGTATTTCATGCCGCAATCGGGCGCCAGGATCACGCTTTCCTTCGCGACATACGGCAGCGCGCGGCGGATGCGCTGGGCGACGGTTTGCGGCGTTTCGACCTGCATGTCGTTCAGGTCGATGCAGCCGACCATGATTGCCTTGCCCTTGAGCTTCGAGAGCACCGAGCAATCGAGCTTCGATTGCGCCGTCTCGATCGAGATCTGCCTGCACGCGCAGCCGGCGAACTCCGGCAGAAAAGAATAGCCCGAAGGCCGCTGGTGGATGATCGCCGCATAGCCGAAGCAGATGTGCACCGCGGTGACGCCTTTGACGCCCTCGAGCGCGCGGTTGAGTGCCTTGAGGCCAAACTGGCGTGCCTTCTCCGGCCGTGCCTGCATGTAGGGTTCGTCGAGCTGCACGATGTCGGCGCCGGCGGCGAAGAGGTCGCGGATTTCCTCGTTCACTGCGACGGCGTAGTCCATCGCCGCCGCCTCGTCGCTGTCGTAGAAATCGTTCTGCGCCTGCTGCGACATGGTGAATGGCCCCGGCACCGTCATCTTCACCCTTCGGTCAGTATGCCGCCGCAGGAACTTCAGGTCCTCGACCTCGACCGGATGCTTTCGGCGGATGCGCCCGACGATCCTCGGCACGGGATTGGGATGGCCCGAGCGGTCGAGCGCCGTGCCCGGGTTGTCGAGATCGACGCCCTCCAGCGCCGTGGCGAAGCGGTTGGAGTAGCTCTCGCGCCGGATCTCGCCGTCCGTGATGATGTCGAGCCCGGCGGTTTCCTGAGCACGAATCGCGAGGCGGGTCGCATCGTCCTGCGCCTGCTCCAGATAGTCCGGCGCAACGCGCCACAGCTCGCGCGCGCGCACCCGGGGCGGAAACCGCCCGGCCAGCTTCGCGCGGTCGATCAGCCAGTCGGGCTGTGGGAAGCTGCCGACAAGGGTCGTGGGAAACAGCATCGCTGACCTCGCCTTAGGGGTTCGATGATCGATCCACCGGGATGCACTAGTATAGAAGCTCTCCATCGATCGCGGTCGTCCGCGGACTCGGGTCACGGCCGCGGGCGCGGCGCCGCAGACTGGCCAAGCGCGCTGCGATGTCGCCCATTATCTCCATTTCGAAGCTCTCCAAGACCTACGCCTCGGGCTTTCAGGCGCTCAAGAGCGTCGACCTCGAGATCCGGCGCGGCGAAATCTTCGGCCTGCTGGGCCCGAATGGCGCCGGAAAGACAACGCTGATCAACGTCGTCTGCGGCATCGTGACGCCGAGCGCGGGCACGGTGACGGTGGGCGGTCACGACATCCTGCGGGACTACCGTGCGACGCGCGCCATGATCGGCCTGGTGCCGCAGGAGCTCACTAACAACGCCTTCGACAGCGTTTGGGGCACGGTCAGCTTCAGCCGCGGCCTGTTCGGCAAGCCTCCCGATCCCGAGCGCGTGGCGCAGGTGCTGCGCACGCTGTCGCTGCTGGACCGGAAGGACGCCAAAGTGATGACGCTCTCGGGCGGCATGAAGCGCCGCATGCTGATCGCCAAGGCGCTGGCGCACGACCCGCAGGTGCTGTTCCTCGACGAGCCGACCGCCGGCGTCGACGTCGAGCTGCGCCACGACATGTGGCAGGCGGTGCGCGCGCTGCGCGAAGCAGGCGTCACGGTCATCCTCACCACGCACTACATCGAGGAGGCCGAGCTGATGGCCGATCGCATCGGCATCATCAATCACGGGGAGATCGTCGTGGTCGATGACAAGTCGGAGCTGATGCGCAAGCTCGGCAAAAAGCAGCTGGTGCTGCAGCTGCACGCGCCGCTCGAGGCCGTGCCGCCCGCGCTGGCCGCGCATCGCCTCGCCCTGGCGTCCGGCGGCTGCGAGCTCGTGTACACCTACGACACCCAGGGCGAGCGCATTGGGATCCCGGAGCTGCTGCGCGACCTCGGCAAGGCCGGCATCGGCTTCAAGGACCTGCACACCACGCAAAGCTCGCTCGAGAAGATCTTCGTCGACCTGGTGAGGCCGCGGCGGTGAATTACCACGCGATCCGCGCGATCTTTCTCTACGAGCTGGCACGCACCGGGCGCACTGTGCTGCAGAGCATCGTCGCTCCGGTGGTCTCGACCTCGCTTTTCTTCGTGGTATTCGGCGCGGCGATCGGCACGCGCATCGCGGAGGTCGAGGGCGTGAGCTACGGCGCGTTCATCGTGCCGGGCTTGGTGATGCTGACGCTGCTCACGCAAAGCGTCTCGAACGCCTCGTTCGGCATCTTCTTCCCGCGCTTTACCGGCACGATGTACGAGATCCTTTCGGCACCGGTATCGTACGTCGAGATCGTCATCGGCTACGTCGGCGCCGCGGCCGCCAAGTCGGTCGTCCTGGCGCTCGTCATCCTGGCCACGGCGAGCCTGTTCGTGCCGCTGCGCATCGCGCACCCGGGCTGGATGCTCGCGTTCCTGCTGCTGACCGTCGTCACCTTCAGCCTACTCGGCTTCATCATCGGTATCGTGGCCGACGGCTTCGAGCAGCTGCAGTTCGTGCCGCTGCTCGTCATCACGCCGCTCACCTTTCTCGGCGGCACCTTCTATTCGATCGACGTGCTGCCGCCGGCCTGGCGCACCGCGACGCTGTTCAACCCGATCGTTTATCTGGTGAGCGGCTTTCGCTGGAGCTTCTACGACATCGCGGATGTCCACGTCGGCGTGAGCCTCGCGATGACGCTCGGCTTCCTGCTTGCGTGCCTCGCTGTAACCGGATGGATCTTCAAAACGGGCTACCGGCTGAAGGCCTAGTGCGGGCATAATCGGCGCGAGGAGGAGGGTCCCGAATGAAGGCGCCAGCATTCGCCTACGCGAAGCCGCGCTCGCTCAAGGAGGCGTTCACCCTGCTCGAGCGTCACGGCGAGCGCGCGAGGTTGCTCGCGGGCGGTCAAAGCCTGATCGCCAGCCTCAACATGCGGCTTGCGGCGCCCGAGATCCTGATCGACCTGAACGGGCTTCCCGGCCTCGACGCAATCGAGCTGCGCGGCGGGCAGCTGATGATCGGCGCGCTTGCGCGCCATCGCGCGATCGAGCGCTCGGCGCTCGTGGCGCGGCACGCGCCGCTGCTCGCCCAGGCAGCGCCGCACATCGCGCACGTCGCGATCCGCAATGCCGGGACCTTCGGCGGTTCGCTCGCCATGGCCGATCCGGCCGCCGAATGGCCGGCGTGCTGCGTCGCGCTCGAAGCGACCCTCGTCGCCGCCTCGGCGAAAGGCGAGCGGCGCATTCCCGCGGCGCAGTTTTTCAAGTCGCTCTACACCACGGCGCTCGCGCCGAACGAGATCCTCACCGCGGTCGAAGTGCCGGTTGCCGGCAAGGACAGCCGCAGCGCCTTCCTCGAGCTGGTGCGGCGCCGCGGCGACTACGCGATCGTGGGCGTCGCGGCACTGGCCGAGCGCAGCCGCGACGCGCTGTCGCGCCTGCGGCTGGTGTTCCTAGGCGTGGGCGATGCGCCGGTGCCGGCGAGAAAGGCCATGGCCGCGCTTGAAGGCCAGCGCGCGTCGCCCGAGACGATCGCCGCGGCGCAGGCGGCGCTCGAGCACGATCTCGCGCCGCTGGCCGACCTGTACCAGTCGGCCGCCGCAAAACTGCACCTGTCGCGCGTGCTGCTGGGCCGGGCGGTTACGGCGCTGGCGGACTGAGTCGGGAGGACCCACGCTTGGAAGAATTCGTCGAAGCGACCATCACCGTGAACGGCAAGCCGGTGACCCGGCGCGTACAGCCGCGCCAGCACCTGATCGATTTTCTGCGCGAGGAGCTCGGTCTGACCGGATCGCATACGGCGTGCGAGCATGGCGTATGCGGCGCGTGTACGGTGCGCGTCGATGGTGAGATCCGGCGCGGTTGCCTGATGCTCGCGGTGCAGGCGCATGGCTGCTCGGTCGACACGGTCGAAGGGCTGACCGACAACGGCGAGCTGGCGGCGCTGCAACAGGCGTTTCATGAGCGCAATGCGCTGCAATGCGGGTTCTGCACTGCCGGCATGCTGCTCACCGCGCAAGCGCTTGTCGCGACGGCACCGGAGGCGACGCGCGAGGACATCCGCGATTTCATGTCGGGCAACCTGTGCCGCTGCACCGGCTACCAGGCAATCGTCGACGCCATTGAAGAAGTGATCGCCACGCGCCGCAAGGGGGCGCGCGCATGAACGACCGCACCGAACTCGAGCGGCTGGCCCCGGCGCCGAGCGCCGAGAAGCCGGATGCGCCGGCGAGGACCAAGACTGCGACCGGCTACATCGGCCAGAGCGTGCCGCGCGCCGGCGCGCGCCGCCTGCTGCAGGGGCGCGGCAGCTATACCGACGACCTGAAGCTGCCGCGACTCGCGCACGTGGTGTTCTTCCGCAGCCCCTATGCGCACGCCCGCATCCGCAAGCTCGACCTGACGAAAGCGGGTCGCCAGGCGGGCGTGCTCGCCGTCTTCGACGGCCGCGCCATCGCCGAGTACTGTGCCCCCTGGGTTGCGGTACTCGGGCACCTGAAGGGCATCAAGTCCCCGCCGCAGCACGCGGTCGCGATCGAGCGCGCCTGCTGGCAGGGCGAGGCGGTGGCGGCGATCGTCGCCGAGAGCCGCGCGCAGGGCGAGGATGCGCTGGCGCACGTCGAAGCCGAGTGGGAAGAGTTGCCGGTGGTCACCGACATGGAGGACGCGCTCTCCAACCGCAGCGTGATCCACCCCGAGCTCGGCGACAACATCTGCTTCAAGCGCGACTTCGTCACCGAGGGCTTCGAAGACGCCTTTGCCAAGGCCGATGTGGTGGTGGAGGAGACCTACGGCTTCGGCCGTCACACCGGGGTGACGCTCGAAGGTCGATCGATCGTCGCCGACTACAACGCCGGCGAGCACAGCCTCACCGTGTACCACGCGACGCAGGCGCCGCACATGATGCAGGACATCTTCTCGCGCCACCTCAACATTCCCGAGGCGAACGTGCGCGTGATCTGCAAGGACGTCGGCGGCTCCTTCGGCATCAAGGTGCACGTGTATCCCGACGAGATGGCGACCGCGGCGATTTCGGTGATGCTGCGCCGGCCGGTGAAGTTCGTCGCCGATCGGCTCGAGTCGTTCCTCACCGACATCCACGCGCGCGAGCACAAGGCGACGGTGCGCCTCGCCTGCACCAAGGACGGCAAGATCGTCGGCTTCGATTTGGACGACCTCACCGGCATCGGTCCTTACTCGGTATACCCGCGCACCAGCGGCATCGAGGGCAACCAGGTGGTGAACCTCACTGGCGGCCCCTACGCCCACAAGAACTACCGCGCGAAGCTGAACGTGGTGTTCACCAACAAGAACGTCACCTGCCAGTACCGTGCGGTCGGCCACCCGATCGCCGTGGCGCTCACCGAGGGCATCGTCGACCTGGCAGCGCAGAAGCTCGGCCTCGACCCGGCCGAATTCCGCCGCCGCAACCTGATCCCGGACGACGCCTACCCGTACACGTTCCCTTCAGGCCTCAAATTCGAGCAGCTTTCGCACCACCAGTGCCTCGACAAGCTGCTCGAGCTCATGGACTACAAGGGCCTGCGCGCCGAGCAGAAGAAGTTGCGCGAGAACAAGGTCTATCGCGGCATCGGCCTGGCGGCGATGATCGAGGTGACCAATCCGTCGCCGGCGTTCTACGGCGTGGGCGGCGCGCGCATCTCGGCACAGGACGGCGCCACCGTGCGTCTCGAGCCAACCGGCATGGTCACCTGCCTGGTGAGCGTGACCGAGCAGGGCCAGGGCACTGAGGGCATCTTCGCGCAGGTTTGCGCCACTGCGGTCGGCGTATCGATCGACAAGGTGCGCGTCATCACCGGCGACACCGGCACCACGCCCTACGGCGGCGGCACCTGGGCCTCGCGCGGCGCCGGCATCGGCGGCGAGGCGCTGCTGCAGGCGGGCAAGGCGCTGCGCGCCAACATCCTCGAGCTGGCGGCTGCGGTATTGAATGTCGACAAGAACGCGCTCGACGTGAGCGAAGATGCGGTGCGCGACAAAGCCACCGGGGAGGCGAAGCTGCCGCTCGCCGAGGTCGGGCGCATCGGCTACTTTCGCCCCGACACGCTGCCGCTCAAGTTCCAGGCCGAGCTCACCGTCACACGCCATTACACCCCGCGCGAGTACGGCTTCACGTTCACCAACGGCATCCAAGCTTCGTACGTCGAAGTCGACGCCGACACGGGCTTCGTCAAGCTGCTCAAGCACTGGTGCGTCGAGGACTGCGGCACCGTGATCAACCCCATGCTGGTCGACGAGCAGATTCGCGGCGGCGTGGTGCAGGGGCTCGGCGGCGCCATGCTCGAGGAGTGCCTCTACAGCGACGAGGGGCAGCTGCTCAACGGCTCGCTCGCCGATTACCTCGTGCCGATGAGCGGCGACACGCCCGATATCGTCGTGGCGCACATCAGCACGCCGACGAGGCAATCCGAGCTCGGCGCCAAGGGCGTCGGCGAAGCCGGGACAGCCGGCGCGCCGGGCGCGGTGATGAACGCGATCAACGATGCGCTCGCACCGTTCGGCAAGCGCGTGAACGTGCAGCCGTTTACGCCGGAGCGCATACTCAAGGCTCTCGGCAAGATCTAGCAGGAGGTCCGCATGACCCAAACCGTAGGCAAGAGCGTCCGCAACGAGTTTCCCTGGGGCGTGATCGAGTGGCTGGCGGGCGCCGAAGTGGGCAACAGCCGCGAGCTTTCGCTTGCCCGCATGTCGCTGCCGGCCGGCAACGCGACCGACGTGCACATCCACGGCAACTGCGAGGAGTCGGTCTATGTGGTGCGCGGCCGCGTGGAGTGCACTGCCGATGGCGCGGCGGTGACGCTCGCTCAGGGCGAGCAGACGGTGGTGCCGCGCGGCGCGGTGCACCGGCTGCGCAATGCGGGTGCGGAGCCCGCGGAGATCATCCTTTCGTATTCCTCGGCGGCGCGAGAGTTCAGGCTCGCGCCCGGCAACTGATCAGGAGGACGCGATGCCGCTTTCCGAGCTCAACCATTACTTCGTGCGCGCCAACGACCTCAAGGCGACGCGCGACTTCTACGTCAACGTGCTCGGCTTCGAGCAGATGCCGCGGCCGGACTTTCCCTTCCCGGGCTACTGGCTCGGCGTGAACGGCAAAATCCAGGTGCACATGGCGCCGCACAACATCCCCAACAAGGAGATGTATTACCTCGGTACGCCGAAGAACGCCGCCACCGACCAGACCGGCGTGGTCGACCACATCGCCTTTCTCGCCACCGAGCCGCAGGAGTTCGTCGAACGCTTCCGCAAGCTCGGCCTCGAGTTCCGCCCGCGCTATCTGTCGGATTCGCAGCTCTACCAGCTGATGATCCGCGATCCGAACGGGCTCATGATCGAGCTCAATTTCTTCGGTATCACGGACGCCCCGGAGTGGGGCGGCGAGGACTACTCGAAGATGGCGCGCGTCGAGGAGCGGGCGTGAACGCCCCGGTCGCGCGCGAGCGCACCAAGACCGCGCCGCGCGCCAAGGACTTTTCCTCGGTCGGCTACGACGAGGCGATGGAGCGCGCGCGCGCGCTGGTGCCAGCGCTGCGCGAGCGCGCCGGACGCGCCGAGGACGCGCGTACGCTGCTGCCCGAGAGCGAGGCCGACCTGCACGCGAGCGGGCTGCTGCGCTTCGCCCAGCCCAAGCGCTGGGGCGGCATGGAGCTCGATTACGTCGCGCTGTTCGACATTCCGGCCGAGCTCGGGCGCGGCTGCGCCTCGACCTCCTGGAGTTGCGCCAACCTCGCGATCCACCACTGGATGCTGGCGCTCTACGACGAGCGTGCGCAGGCCGACGTGTGGGATGCGAACCCGGACGCGCTGATCGCCTCGGGCATCGCCTACCCCCAGGGCAGCGCGCGCCGCGCCGACGGCGGTTTCGTGATCGAGGGGCACTGGAATTTTTCGAGTGGCGTCGACGGCAGCGAGTGGAACATGCTGGCGGTCACGGTGCGCGACGGCAAGCAGGTGGTCGACCACCGCATGTGCCTGGTGCCGCGCGGCGAGTTCGAGATCGTCGACGATTGGCACGTGCTCGGCATGCGCGGCACCGGCTCGAAATCGGTGCGCGTCAAGGATCTGTTCGTGCCCGAGTACCGGGCCCTGTGCATGTACCAGGCGCGCGGCGGTGCCGACTATCCGGGCGCGAAGGTCAATCCGCACCCGCATTACCGCATCCCGCTTTCGGGACTCGGCTCGCACTGCATCGCGGGCGCCGCGGTCGGCAACGCGCAGGCCGCGCTCGAGCTGACCACCACCGCGGTCAGCGATCGCACCACCAACTACGCTGCGGCGCGCATGCGCGAGTTCCAGGCGGTGCAGCTGCGCGTGGCCGCGGCCGGCACGCGCATCGACGCGGCACGCCTCATCGTGCGCAACGACCTGCTCGAAGCGCAGGGCATCGCCGAGGCTGGACGCGCGCCGACGCTAGAGGAAAAGCTGCGCTTCAAGCGCAACGTCGCCTATGCCGTGCACCTGTGCACTGAGGCGGTCGACAACCTGCACGCCATGGCGGGGGCGCGCGGCATCTACGACCATTATCCGATCCAGCGCCTGTTCCGCGACGCCCACTCGCTGATGGGGCATATCGGCTTCAGCTGGGACGCGCAGGCCGCGCCCTGGGGCCTCGTTGCCCTGGACGGCGAGTACGACGCGCCTCCGACCTTGTAGAAAGGCACCGTCGCCCCAGCCACGCCAGAGCTGGATAGATATACAGTAATGGCCTATAGTGGCCGCCGTGGCAACGGCACTCGCCCCGACTTCGATTTCCGTTTCTGACCGCCTCAACGAGGCGCAGCGCGACGCCGCGCGCTTTGGCACACGCATCGCGGGCCAGGCGTTCCGCTCCGGTCCGCTGCTGATCATCGCCGGCGCCGGCACCGGCAAGACCAACACGCTTGCGCACCGCGTCGCGCACCTCGTGCTCGAGGGAGTGAGCCCGGAGCGCATCCTGTTGCTCACTTTCACGCGCCGCGCCGCAGCCGAGATGACGCGCCGCGCGCAGAACATCGTCGCCGCCACGCTTGCAGAGCGCGCCCCGGGCGCGGCACCGGCGGTGAAGCTGCCCTGGTCGGGGACGTTTCACGCGATCGCCAACCGCCTCATCCGGCGCCATGCCGCGCGCCTCGGGCTCGACGCGAGCTTCAGCGTGCTCGACCGCGGCGACGCGGCCGATCTGATGGACGTGGTGCGCCACGAGCTCGGCCTGTCGAAGCTCGAGAAGCGCTTCCCGAGGAAGGACACGTGCCTCGCGATCTACTCGCACCGCGTCAACACGCAGGGCACCCTGAAACGCACGCTGATCGATACGTTCCCATGGTGCGCCGAGTGGGAAGAGGACCTGACGCGCCTGTACCGCGCCTATGTCGAGCGAAAGCTCGCCAACCAGGCGCTCGACTACGACGACCTGCTGCTCTACTGGCACGCCATGGTGAGCGAGCCCGCCCTCGCCGCCGAGATCGGCGCGCAGTTCGACCAGATCCTGGTCGACGAGTACCAGGACACGAACGTGCTGCAGGCGGAGATCCTCAGGGCGCTCCGGCCCTCGGGCGAGGGCGTCACCGTGGTGGGCGACGACGCGCAGTCGATCTATTCGTTCCGCGCCGCGACCGTGGAGAACATCCTCGGCTTTCCGCAGCAATACGCGCCCGAGGCAAAGATCATCACGCTCGAGCGCAACTACCGCTCGACGCAAGCGGTGCTCGATGCCGCGAACGCGCTGATCGGCGAAGGCGCGCGGCAGTACCGCAAGACGCTGCAGGCGACGCGCGGCGCCGGCGAGCGCCCGCGCTACGTCAGCGTCGCGGACGACCAGGCGCAGGCCGACTACGTGGTGGCGCGCGTGCTGGAAGCGCGCGAGCGCGGCATTACGCTCAAGCGCCAGGCGGTGCTGTTCCGCTCCTCGCACCACAGCGATGCGCTCGAGCTCGAGCTCGTGCGCCGCAACATCCCGTACGTGAAGTACGGCGGGCTCAAGTTCCTCGAGGCGGCGCATGTCAAGGATCTGCTCGCGGTGATGCGCTGGGCCGACAATCCGAAAAACCGCGTCGCGGCGTTCCGCGCGCTGCAGCTGTTGCCCGGGGTCGGGCCGGCAACCGCCGAGCGCTGCTTCGTGCACTTCGAGGCGTCGGGTCACGCCTGGGGCGCGCTCGCCGGATTCAGCGCGCCGCCTGCGGTGGCGGACGCCTGGCCCGCCTTCGCGGCGCTGATGGCGGCGCTCGCCGCGCCCGAAGGGCCGTGGCAGGGGCAGCTCGGCCGCGTGCGCGAGTGGTTCGAGCCGATCCTGGAGCAGAAGTACGACTCGGCGCAGGTGCGCTCGGGCGACCTGTGGCAGCTGGAGCGCATCGCGCAGCAGTACGACACGCGCGAGCGCTTCCTCACCGAGCTCGCGCTCGACCCGCCGCGCGCGAGCGGCGATCTCGCGGGCGCGCCGAATCTCGACGAGGATTACCTCGTGCTCTCGACCATCCACTCGGCCAAGGGCCAGGAATGGGACGCCGTGCACGTGCTGAACGTCGCCGACGGCAATTTTCCCTCGGAGTTCTCGACCGGCCGGCCCGATCTGATCGAGGAGGAGCGGCGCCTGCTCTATGTCGCCATGACGCGCGCGAAATCGGAGCTCAGCCTGATCGCGCCGCTGCGCTACTACGTGACGCAGCAGGCAAAGCGCGGCGACGCGCACGTCTACGGTGCGACCAGCCGCTTCATGACGCGCGCGCTGATGGCGCGCCTCGCGCAGGTGACCTGGCCGCCGGCCGAGAGCAAAATGGAGCACACGGCACGCGAGACGGCCGCGGTCGACGTGGCAGGCAAGCTGCGCGCGTTCTGGTCCTAGCCGACGCGGCAGCGCTGCCCTTCCAATGTCCAGGGGGCCCTGATCTAATGCGCTGAGACGCACTCGGTCGATGCGGGGTGGCAGGTGCACCGGGTCGACCAAGATCTCCTTCCGGGGGCGCCATGCATGGCACCGTAATCGAGTCCGGACGCGGCCGGTGGCTTGCGCTCGGTCTCATCACGCTTACGCGCGCCAGCATGGGCTACCAGTTCCAGGCCGTTGCATCGACCGCGCCACAGCTTCGAGCGGACCTTTGCCTGGATCACACGTTCATCGGCATGCTGGTCGGCCTTTATTTGCTGCCAGGGGTCGTGATCGCATTTCCCGGCGGCCTGCTGGGTAAGCGATTCGGCGATCGCCGCATCGTTCTTGCGGGCCTGACCCTGATGACGGCCGGCAGCCTGATCATGACGCTTGCCGATACCGCCGGTGTTTTGACGGTCGGCCGCCTGGTGGCCGGAACTGGCGGGGTGCTGCTCAACGTCCTGCTCGCCAAGATGATCGCCGACTGGTTCGACGGCCGCGAGATGTTCGTCGCCATGTCGACCATGATCAATGCCTGGCCGATCGGCATTGCCCTTGCACTGGTGACCCTCGGGCCCGTCTCGGTCGCAGTATCCTGGGAAGCGGTGATGCTGCTGACCACGGTCGTCTGCGCTTTCGCAATGCTGACGTTCTCGCTCCTGTACCGTGATGCGCCGCGCATCGGCATGGGTGCGGCAACCTGGTCCGACCTGCTTCGGATACCGCGCCGCGAGTTCGAACTCGTCGTCCTCGCGGGCGCCGTCTGGTCCCTGTACAACGCGGCGCTCGTCGTGCTGCTCGCGTTTCTGGTCAGCCATCTGGTCGATCGGGGCATGTCCTTCGTCCGGGGGAGTTTCGTGATGAGCGTTTGGATGATCGTCGCGGTGATCGCCATACAGGCGGGCGGCGTACTGGTGCAGCGTTTTGGCCGATCGCAGGCGGTGACCGTGACTGGCTTGCTTGCATGTGGCGCGGGGACCGCATTGCTTCCCTGGCTGCCTTGGCCGGCCGTCGTCATTCTCGTCACTGCGGTGTTCGGTGCTGCGCCAGCCGGCGTGATCGTGGCGCAGCCGGCACTGATCCTTTCGCCGCAGCATCGCGCGGCCGGGATGGGCGTTTTTTACACGATCTTCTATGTCGGCGTGGCAGCGGTACCGCCGCTGGCAGGCGTGCTTTTCGACCGCAGCGGCGATTCGGCCGCGCCGGTGGTGTTCGCCGGGCTCGCGTTCCTCGTTTGCGCTCCCGCCTTCATCGTGTTGCGGCGGTTGATCGAGCGC
>JBFKUL010000050.1:0-14780 GCA_041635755.1 Burkholderiales bacterium
CGGCGAGTTCAAGCGCGACGGCGTCAAGATTGACCTGACGCCAAAGGAATTCGAGCTTGCGGTCGTCCTGTTCCGCAACATCGGCCGTCTCATGTCGCGCGGACACCTGCAGGAAGCTGTGTGGGGCCGTACCGGCGACCTTGCCACGCGCACCGTCGACACGCATGTCAGCCAGGTTCGAAAGAAACTTGATTTGCGCCCCGAGGCAGGCTACCGGGTAGTGCCAATCTACAACTTCGGCTACCGGCTCGAGCAGCTCGGACCGGACGAGCGCGCCGCCTGATGCGGCACGGGTGATGGCATTGCCCTAGGGCTGCAACAGGCGCGCGCGCTGTTCGGCGAACACCCGTAGGTCCGCGGTGAGTGTCCCCGTAGCGACCGCACGGCGAAACGCTTCGGCCGCCTCCGGCCGATGCTCGAGCGCTTCAAGCGACAGCGCTAGTCCTACCCAGGCGGGCCCCGCCTCGGGCGCGAGGCGCAGCGCCTCGCGGTAGGCGTCGGCCGCCTCGCGGTGATTCGCGAGGCGCTGCTGGATGTTTCCAAGCAGGGCGCTGTATTCGGAGTTACCCCGAGCGCTGTCTTTCGCCGCGTTCAGGACGCCAAGCGATGCGGGCAGATCGCCGCGCTCGACAAAGATCCTCGCCAGAACAAGCGAATAAGGCATATATGTCGGATCGATCGCGAGCCCTTCCTGCAGCCGCTTGCGCGCATCATCCAGGCGTTGCTGCTCGAGCAGCAGCGCAATGAGCGCCTGGCGCGCGGGCCGGTTTGAGACGTTGTTCGCTAACGCCGCGTTGAACGCGTCCTCGGCCTCGCTTCCACGACCCTGATTGAGCAGCGCAACGCCGCGACGGAAGTCCGCCTCCGCGCGTTCAGCGGACGTGCGCACACGGTCGCGCTTTTCTACGCGCCCCGGCATTGCATCGGGGGTCACCTGCGGCCGCGTTTTGGACGACTCGGTGCGAGCCTGGACGAGCGCCGGGCTCGCCGGCGGGTCGGAGGTGAGGGGCGGTGCCGGCTCGGTCCGTTGCACTCGGGAGGGCTCCCGGGCAGTGGTCGCGCGTGGCCGATCCGGAATCGGAGTCTCGATCGAGAGCGCGAGCCGAAGCGACTCCGGCGCGACGCTGGGCGGTTTGGTCGTTTCCTGCGGCGACGCCTTAAGTCCGGACTCTGGGGCTGCCGCGACCACTGCAGGCTGCGCCGCCATGCGGGGGGACTCCGGTGTGGGGGCCCGCGGCGACTCGACCGGGGAAACCATCGGCGCTTCGGTCGGCTGGGCGAGAAGACCTTGGGACTGGAGCAGCGGCGAGACCTGCGGCGTCGCGGGAACCGACTCGGGGGTGAGCAGCACGCGCTGTTCGGCCCGTTCCGCGGCCTTGAATGCTTGATCGGTCACGATCGGCCGTGGCTGAAGCTGATAAGTGACCCAAAGTACCCATCCAACCGCCAAGACGAGGATCAACGCCAAAATGCGCCAGAACCACTCGTGACCGCCCTGCACCTTCTGGACCGCGCGTACGTGGCGTGGCGGCAGGCCTCCTTCCGGGGTCGCCATGGCATGGCGCCGGTCGAGCTCCTGCAGCATTCTGTTGATCAGGCTCACCTAAACGCTCTCAGTCCATTGCTCGCGTCAGCCTGAACCTGGGCCACGACCAAAGCGTGAGCGACGAGGCGGTGGGCGTGTCCTGCGCGGCAGCGCGCACATGGTGCCGCGCCACCTCGGTTCCACCCTCGCCGTAGACGAGCAGCAGCGACTTGTGCATCAGGATGTTGACGAGGCGCGGAACACCCTGGCTCGCGCGATGCAGCAGGCGCAGCGCGCCGGTGGTCAGCAGCGGCTTGCCCATGTAGCCCGCTACCGCCAGGCGATGTCCTACGTAGGCCTCCAGCTCGTCCTCGTCGAACGCGCGGAGGTAGTGCTGAAACGTGATGCGCTGGCGCAACTGCCTGATCGATGCCGATTCGAGCTTGCGATCGAGCTCGGGTTGTCCGAAGAGCACCACCTGCAGCAGCTTCCTCTTCTCGGTCTCGATGTTGGTGAGCAGGCGCAGTGCCTCGAGCGTCTCGAGCGGCATCGCCTGCGCCTCGTCCATGCAAAGCACCACGCGCCTTCGTTGCCGCGCGAGGTTTAGCAGCGCGCGTGTGATGCCTTTGAGCAGGTGGTACTGGTCAACATGCATATCGATCGGCATGCCGAATTCCTCGCCGATCGCCAGCAGCAGCGTGCGCGGCTCAAGCTTCGGGTTCGGGATGTAGGCCGACCGCCAGCTGCTGTCCAGCGTGGAAAGGAACTTGCGGCAGATCAGCGTCTTGCCAGTACCGACTTCACCGACGATCTTGAGAAACCCTTCCCCATTGCCGACCGCCACGAGCAGGGTATTGAGCGCCTCCTGCGTGCTGCGGCACGGATAGAAAAAGCTCGTATCCGGCGTGATGCCAAACGGCGGCTCGCGCAGTGCGAAGTGTCTGAGGTAGTTCATCTGGTTCTGCTCCCAGGTTGCGCCCCGGCCGGCCGACCGAGTGATTCAAATCGTTCGCGCGCGTTATTCAAATCCTGCTGCCAGGACTGGTCGGTTTGCAGCAGTGTCGGCTTGAGCAGGATCACCAATTCCTTCTTGCGCACCGTGCGGCTGGTGTTGCGCAGCAGGTCTCCGGCGCCGCCCTCCCTCACGCCGGGCAGGCCGCCGCGATTGTCCTTGATGTCCACGCTCATCAGGCCGCCGATAGCCACAATATTGCCGTCGCTCACGCGCACGATCGTGTCGGTTTCGCTGACGGTGCTCTTCGCGAGCGGCAGCGTGATGGTGGCGATCGCGCTACCGAGGTTGACCACGCGCTGGCTCTCGGTCACCTCGCTGATCGCGGGATGGACGTGAAGGATGATGTTGTTCTGGTCGTCGATCTGCGGCGTGACATCGAGCACGATGCCGGAGAAGAACGGCTGCACCGTCACCGTCGGGGACTGGGTCTGCGTGGTGCCGGTGGTGGTCGTAGTCGTCGTTACGTTGGTGACGAAGAACTCATCGGTGCCTACCTTGAGCACGGCCTTCTGATTGTTCAGCGTCGCGATGCGCGGACTGGAAAGTACCTGCACGTTGCCTTGCGACTCGAGGAACTGCAGTAGAGCGGCGAAGTTCGACGTCTGCAGCGCAAGTCCGAAGACGGCGCCCGCGGGATTGCCGCCGGCGATCGACTGCACGCCGCTGCCGACGATCGAGCGCCCTGCCGCGTCGACGGCGAGCGCGCCGCCGCTCAGCGTCTGAGGAGCGGCGCCGAGGGTGGTGCTGTTGTTGTTCAGCGGATTACCGGTCTGCCCTATGGCGATGTTCGGCCCGGAGTTGCGGAACGCCGCCCAGTTTACGCCTGACTGATAGGCGTCCGAGAGCGTCACTTCGACGATCTTCGCCTCAAGCATGACCTGGCGCTCGACCGAGAGTCGGGTGGCTCTCAAGTATTTTTCGACCGCGCGAAGCTCTGCCGGCAGCGCGCGCACGACCACCACGCCGGAATGCGGCGTCACCACCACCGAGCGCCCCTCGCCGGTACCGACAAGCGTGATCAACGCGGCCTTCAAATCACCCCAGAAATCCGACTGCTGCTGCGTCGTGATGCGACTCGACTCGAGCGAGCGTGAAGTCGGACCGCTGGAGGTCGTGGGAGCGCCGTTCGATCCAGGAAGGCCAGAAGCACCGGTCGCCGTGGAAGCGCTGGAGCCGGAATCGGTGACCGCACCCGACTGCACGCGCAGGTCCGACATGCCGCGGCGCTGTCCCTGCAGGTAGTTCACCTGGAAAACACGCGACTGCAGCCCCGCTGGCTGCACGAAGACCCGCGTGCCGTCGATGCGGTAGTCATAGCCATAGATCTCGCGCAACGCGTCTAGCGCCTCGCGAATCGTGACGTCCTTGAGGTTCACCGAGATCGTTCCGGTCACACCCGGATGCACCAGCATGCTGTAGCGCGTCCCCGAGACGATCGAGTTGAACACCTGCGCGGCGGGCGCGTTGTTCACCGAGAGATCGAATCGCGCGTCGATCGGCTGACCGCGAACGTCGGGCATCTCCATCCGCAAAGGCGGCAACAGCGCCTGATCGATCGCGGCTGGGGTCGGCGGCTTGCGCGGCTCAGCGGCCTTGGCCAGTTCGGCGGCGATGCCGGGGTCGATACCGCTGGGCCGCGGCGGCGGCGTACAGCCAACCAAGGCCAGGGCGACCAACGCCGTCAGCAGTCGATTCATCGCTGGCTCTCCCCCTTCGCTCCTTTCCGCTCTTTCGCGGCCAGGGGCCGCGACGGTGTTTTCTCCACCGACGGATAAAGCTTCAGCACGCGCATGTCGCTGCCTTGCTTGAGCACAGCCTCGCTTTCGGTCACCCGCACAAGCGTCGCCTCGCCAATTTTTCCTCCGAGGGCCACGGACTCGCCATTGATCACCGCAATCCTGCGCGCGGGAGAGATCAGGACGCTCTGCAGCTCCGGTCCAAGCGCTTCAGCCGCGGATGTGACTTGCGGCGCCAGCGTCATTATCGGCGGGCGAGTCGGATCGGCCAATCCTTTTTGCGCCGCAGCCTGCGCGCTCGCGAGAAGCATGCCGAGCGCCACTGCGCACGCAGTTCTCATACGTTCAGCCACGATTTGTCCAGGCTCAGCGTATAGACGGTCACTTTCAGGGTGACAACCGGGTGGGTTTCGGCGCTCAACTCTGCGCCGCCCCAGTAAAGCTGCGTAGGCAGTTGCTCGAGCGCCTTCAAGTAAGCGAGCAGATCGAGGTAGGCCCCGGAGACCTGCAGCTCGATGCCGTGACGGTAGACGTCCCGCTCGGGCCTCGCGGCCGCGTCCGCAGCCGGCTTCGCCTGCACGACGCCCGAGGCGCCCGCGGGCCCCGGGCGCGGGTCAGAGATCCGCGTCGTCTCTAGAGATCTCATGTTGATGAGTGCAACGCGCCCGTTGCGTGCCAGCATTTCCTCCAGCACGGCACGCATTTGCCGCGGATCGGTGAATCTGCGTCGCTCCTCGCGGATGCGATTCTCGACCTGGGTCGTTTCCTCGCGCAACCGCTCCAGGCGCTCGCGCAGCGCCCGGTCGGGGTCGGCCGCGCGCGCACGCACGAGTTGACCCAGCTTGTCCTGTAGCGCCGCGGCCTCGGCTTGCCGCCCCGCTATATCGCGGCGCAAACGCTTCTCCTTGGTGACCTGCGCGTCGATGAACACGGTGTCCATGAAAGCCGCAACCAACACGAGAAGCGCGATGAAGATCAACGCGCGCTCGCGTAGCGTGGCCGCATCGATGCGTTCAGCAAGTCGCTTCAGGTGGGCCTTCATGGCTGCTCCCCGGGCGCCGCGCCGTCTCGCGGCGGCAGGCTGACGCTGAACTCGATGTAGCGCGCAGGGGTTTGCCGCTCAGTGCCCGGCGCGGTTGCCGCAGAGGGCAACGAACGGTCGAAGGCCGTGAGCTTCATCTCGCTTACGCTGCGCCCGCGCATGACCGCTTCGCCGTTCAGTCCCTTGAGGTAGGTCGGCAGCAGGTCGGCGTTCAACGCCCGCCCCCTGAGGACGAGCTCGTCGGCGCCGCTGACCGCGAAGCCGGTCAGCCACACCCCTTCGTGCACCTGTCGCGCCAGCGCAGTCATGAAGGGGGAATAACCGACCAAGTTCGCCGAAACGCCCGCGGTGAGTTTTTCGAGCAGCTCGCGGCTGGACTGCAGGCGCGCATTGGCGCGCACCAGCTCCTCCTCGAGCAGCTTGGAGCGGCCCTGCGTCGAAAACGATTCCGCAAGCTTGAGCACCTGGTCGCGACGGATCAGAAGCTGTGCATCGGCATCGATCAGCACTACCTCGAGGGATCGCGTCTGGTAGAACGCGTAGGCATAGAGCACCACCATGCCAAGAAACGCGATGCGCAATCCAGTGAGCATCGTCGCAGACGAAAAATGCTTCGTCTGCTTCATGAAAATCGGGTTGAAGAGGTTGATCTGCTGGCTCACGCCGCCTTTTCCTACAGCACCTTGGATTCGACGCGCAGGGACGCGCCGAACAGGTGGAACAGCCGCCACTGCGTGGCCAGATCCGGAGGCTCGCTACCCTCGAACGTCAAATGATCGCCCATGTCGATCTGCTCGACCTCGATGCCGACGTTTTGGCGCAATGCCTCCTCGAGGCCGTGCTCCTCGGGCAGCGGCGCGAGCAGCAGCTTGGTCACCGGAACCTGAGGGAATTGACGATCGAAAAGGTCGAGCGTGCGCTGCAGCTCGAGGACCAGACGATTCAGCGCTTCCTCACCCGAACTCTGAAGCTCGCTTAGTCCGACATCGATGCGGCGCGCGAGGAACAGCTCCTGACCGTAGGTTACCGTCAGGAGCGACGCTTCTTCGCCCGGGTAGAGCAGCGCGAGGCCGCGTTGCGGCTCCTCATAGAGCGCACCGATATTGCGTTGCGCCGTCTCGGGGATGTCGATGACGCGCAGTGGGATGCGCGCCGCCTCGAACTGCTTGATGCGTCCCTCGATCAGCGCGTTCTTGGCGGCGACGGCGTACATCGAGTGGTTGCGGCCGCCGCGTGCAGCATCCGGCGGTATGTCGAGCACGTCGATCGTGGCGTCATCGACGTGGTAGTCGAGCATGTCCTTGATGCTCCAGCGAATCGCGCTCTTCAGTTCTACGGGAGGCACATTGGGCGCCTCGACCAGCAGTAGCTGGTATTCACCCGCGCGCAGCAAGGTCGCGCACTCGTATTGCGCGAGCCCGGCGTCCTTTGCGAAGCTTTCTACATTGGTTTCTTCGAGGCTGCGCGAACCGAAATGCGTGATCGTCGGGGAGATGTTGGGGCCGGCACGCGCATGGACGAAATTCGCCGAACGCTCGTTGAGTTCGACCACCATCCATCCCTTCATCTTCTTTGACGCCCTAAACGGCCAGCGCATGAAATGGCATTGTTGACTCTTGTAGCCAATACTTGAAGTTAAAGAAATAACTATTTGTTGTCAATAACTTTTTTCTGTTTTCAAGTAATCTCCGAGTCAACCCCATTGCAAGGGCGAATCGTACCTCAAATAGAGATGAGAATGATTTCCAACTGCCTGTCCCAATCCGCGGTTCATCCCGAGGGAGCCGCGCTCGGCGCTTTCCCTTAGTTGCTGCCCACACTGACGCGAAGCTGGCGCTCGACGTAGTTCGGATTCGGGGGGATGGCCATCGGGCAGCTGCCGCCCGAGAAATTGCAGGCGGTCGCCGTGATTGCGTACATCGTGACCACGGTCGAGACCTCGGTGTGCGGGTTCGAGGTGCACTGGACCGTGACCGTGAATTCGGAAAGCGCGCCGGGGAGCGCGAAGCTGGTCGAGGCAGCGCAGCTTGCCGCGTTCAGTGCCCGGTAGATCCCCCACTCGGTCCCGGCGCGGGCCGCCTGGTAGGCCCGAGAGCCCAGGATGTCGCGCGCGACGGTCGACTGCTGAGTTGAGGAAAGCGAAAACACCGCGGTGCCCAGTACGGCGAGCATCACCAGGATCACTACCACTACGGTCGTCGCAAAGCCCTTGTCACGGAACATTGCTTACGTGCGCCTCGTAGTAGAGCGAGATGGTCTCGTTGCCTCGGGTCAGGCCGAGGCGAATCGAAACCATCGCACGGGCCTGAAGGGCAAGCGGCGCGTACTGAATGTCGCAGGCGGTGACATAGCGCGCCAGCTCGGCGATCACTGCGCCAGCGGGGGGCGTCGGTTGAGCGGCGCCTATTGCATACCCGGAATAGCGCCTTAGCACGCCGGTGCCGTCGCCATTGACATCGACCGCACCTGCCAGGCACTCGTAGCTCACCGGTCCGGACACCACCTGAAACCGACGCGCCGGCGATTCGAGCGGAAAGCGTTTGGCGGCGATCTGAATTCGATCCTCATTTGCCGCCGCGCCGCCGCCGGCGCTAAATACGGCCACCGCGCTTGAGTTGTCGCCCGCGTAGGCGTTCGCACCGGCTATGCCGAGGTTGTGCACCACCACCAGATCCCCCACCTGGGTCACCTGGTCGGCAAGCGTGCTGAGCCGCTCGAGCGTATCGAACTGGTTGTCCGCGATGGCGAAATCCAGGACATCCTCTCCCGCGACCGTGCCGTCATCGAGATCCAACCGATAGCGGCCGCCGGTGCGCGTCAGCAACAGCTCCAGGAACTGGCTGCCGCCGGAGGTCGCGGTTCGAAGGCTGTTAGGCAAGGCGCGCCGCACGTCTCTGCCCACGCGACGCACCGCACCGTCGGCGATGTCGGTGACCTCCGCACGTCTCGAAGTAGCGAAATAGCCTTCGATCGGCCGAACCATGAACACGGAGGCAACCGCGGCCAGAATGCCGATCAGCGCGATTGTGATGATCGCCTCGAACAGCGTGAAACCGCGCGCCAGCCTCATGGGTACTTCACCTTGTATCCGGTGACCGTTACCGCTACGCCGGTCGGGCCGGTAACCGTCACGGTGATCAGCTTGGCGTTGGTGCCCGGCACCTGCGAGCCGCCGGGCCCGAGGTTGCCGACGGCAGCGACCGAGACGGCGACGTTGTAGGCTCCCAGGCCCGGCACAGCGACGCCGAAGATGTCCACCACCCCAGCGCTGGCATAGCCGTTGTAATCGTCCACATCATCGAACTGGTCGCGGGTCGCACCGCCGCCCGGCAATGGATCGAAGGCATTGAGCTGCACTTCGTCGACTAGCGCCTCGGCGACCGCCGCGGCCTGCTTCTGCACCAGCGGATCGGCGCTACCGCGCACCGACTCGTTATATACGATGAGGATGCCGGCGAGGCCCACCGAGATCACCACGATCAGAACGATCAGCTCGACCAGCGTGAAGCCGAGACTGGGTTTACGGATGGACATAGCCGGTATCGCGCTCCACCGTGAAAGCGTAGCTGCCATCGCCCGATACGGTAATCGTGCGGTTCGCACCGGGATCGGCGCCGGCCGCGGTGAGGTAGCGGCCCTGACCATCGAACTGCAGCGTCGACGCAGGCGCGAAGCTCGTGCCTGAAGCGGCATTCACCGTGTAAGGAACTTGCAACGCCGGCGAGGCGACCCCGGTCGTCGCGGGGCATGCCACGCCTGTGCCGTAGTAGAGCTGCGATTGCGCCGCGGCAACGTGCACGCAGACGAAGCGCCGCTGCGCCATCGCGGTCTTGCGCGCGTATTGCACCTGGACAAGCAACTGGTCGTACGAGGCCCGGGTACGCGCGAACTCTCCGGATAGTCGCGACGCAGCGTAGATGGAGATGACCGAGACGATGACGATGACGGTGACCAGCTCCGCCAGGGTAAAGCCTGCCGAACGACCTGGCAGGACACAGCATTCAATCGGTGAAAATTCCCCTTTCGAAGCGCAACGAAAAAGGGAACGAACCCTTCGATTCGTTCCCTCTCGCTCGTGGTCCGAAGTCCGGCGCATTGCGCCGCCCGGGACCAGGCAATCAGACGCTGGGCGCAGGCGCCCAACCCCTGGTCGGCAAAGGCTCAAGTCACCGAGATGATGGTCGCCGTGGCGGTGCCGCCCGCGCTATGCGAAACCGTACAAGTGAAACTCGTCCCTTGTACGGCGCTTCCCGCTCCGGCGGTGATCGAGTAATTGGCCGGCATTGCCCCTTCGGTTAATAGCGGGCCGAGATCGGCGGAGGTGCACGCGGTCACCGCCTGGGCGGCAGTGTTGCCTGCGACGCGGGCTGCGTAGTTGATCGCCGAGCCCGAGCTGAGCGCGCCGGCCACCCCTTGCGTAGCCGCAACGCGTGCCTCGGCCTGGAGGTCAATGAACCGTGGCAGGGCCGTTGCGGCCAGGATCGCCAGAATCGCGATCACCACCACCAGCTCGATCAGGGTAAAGCCTTCGATGCGCCGCATAGTTATTCCTTTTTACGAAGTCCTTCGCCTAAACGCCGGAACAAAAATGAGAATCCGGCGGGCTGGACTGTACCAAACGGTCGCGGTTAAAGCAATACCCTCATATTGCCAAGGGTTTGCAAGCCTGCGACGACGTTGCTCTGCAACCTCGATGCCATTCTAACCGCCCCACTAGGATGCCAACCGCAAGAGTTGGCAAGGAATCATCGCAACTCGTCGAACCAGTTCACGCGCTCGAGCGGCTGTACGCCGAGTGCTCTGATTTCCCGCAATGGATTAGGGGAATCCGCGGCCCCGAACGGCGCCTCGGCATACTCGACGTGAAACCGCACCCACTTCCGGCCGTCTCTCCCGGGCAGGAAATAGCGCGTCGAGCGCGGCACGTAAAGAATCTGGCCCGATTTCTTGTCGAAGCTCCAGGTCCCTGGCTCCAGGTCGCTGACGTTCGGCTCGTAGCGCACGCCGGCATAGTTGTGCGGCCGCTCGGCAAGCCAATCGAAGGGATTCTCGGTCGCGAGGCTGGCAATGCGCCCGGTCTGCTGGGTCGCAATGTAGGCCGCTGCGCGCAGGTGCAAGGCGCTGCGAAGCGTGCCTACCATGTTGTTCATCGACGTATGCTCGGCGAGCTCCTGGTAGCGCAACAACCGTTCGAGCCCCACGCTGACCAGCACGGCGATGATGCACACCACCACCACGAGCTCGAGCAGCGACATGCCCGCGGCCCGGAGGACACGGCGGGAGATTCGCCAGGCCGGCACGGCGGTCGTTCTCAGCGCCGCAGCGCCACCCGGCCGAGGTCCCAGATCGGCAGGAATACGCCCAAAGCGAGGATGGTGACCAGGATCCCGAGAAACACGATCAGGATCGGCTCAATCTGCGCCGCGAGGGTCTTGACCTGGTAGTCGACCTCGCGCTCGTACATCTCGGCCACCTCGAGCATCAGCTCGTCGAGGGCGCCGGTCTCGTCGCCCACCGCGATCATCTGCATGACGACGGGGGTGAAGATCCCCGCCGCCGCCGCGGTGCGGGCGACGCTTTCGCCACGCTCCACCCCTTCGAGCATCTGATCGATGCGTTGCCCGATGTACGCGTTATCGACCACTTCGGAGACGATGGACAGGCCCTGTACGACCGGAACACCGCTTTTCATGGCCAGCGCAAAGCTGCGCGAGAAGCGCGCCAGGGTAGCCTTGAGAATCAACTCGCCTGCGACGGGCAAGCGCAGCTTGTGCTTGTCCCAAAGGTAGCGGCCGCCTTCGGTATTGGTCCAGAAACGAAACCCGACGCCCGCTGCGCCTGCCATCGCCAACATCAGGGGCCAATAGGCGACGGTGAAATCCGACACCGCGATCAGCAACTGCGTCACGCCCGGCAGCTGGGCGCCAAAACCCTCGAAGACGCGCTTGAAGACGGGTATTACGATGATATTGATCAACGCGATCGCAAGCACCATCGCGATGACCACGAAGCTTGGATAACGCAACGCCGCGCGGATGCGGTCGCGCATTTCCCTTTCGAACTCCAGGTAATGGAACAGGCGCAGGAACACATCCTCGAGCCGTCCGGTCATCTCACCGACCCGCACGAGGCTGACGTAAAACGAGGAGAAAACCTTGGGGTGGCGGCGCAGCGCCGCCGAAAGCTCGCGGCCGGCATCGAGGCTCTCGCGCAGATCCTGAATCACCTCGATCATGGTCGGGTTGGTCGAGGATTCCTGCAGGCTCGCAAGCGCGCGCATGATCGGTACGCCGGCGCGCAGCAGCGTGTGCATCTGGCGCGAGAACAGCATGACGTCGACCGCCGTCACGCGTGGCGCGGACAGGCGCTTCAGCCAATCTGGTGCGACACCTTCGACCGCGCCACCCGCGCCGCGGATGTCCACCGGCGTGATGCCGGTGTTGAGCAGCTGTTCGGCGATGGCCGCCGTATCCGACCCTTCGAGCCGGCCCTGCACCAGTTCGCCGCGCCCATTGCGGCCGCGATACTGGAACACCGGCATCAGTCGTCTTCCAGTGCGCTTGAAACGCGCAGTGCCTCTGCCACCGAAGACTTGCCGGAGACCGCCATCTCGATCGCGTAGCTGCGGATCGTGCGGCCGCGGAGCTGCTCCGCGGCAAGTTCTTTGAAGCGCTCCGTTTGGTTTCGGCTGACCGCCGCGGCGAGATCGTGAGTCATTTCGAGCATCTCGTACACCCCGATGCGGCCGGCGTACCCGGTACCGTTGCAGTGGGCGCAGCCGCGCCCGCGCATGAACCGGTGCTCGCGATGCGACTCGCCCAGCTCCTGCATCAGGAACGCAGACTCGCGCGCCTCAAGAGAATCAGGCGCAATGCAACTCTCGCAGTTCACGCGCAACAGCCGCTGCGAGACCACCGCATGAAGCGAGCTCGCGACCATGTAGCTCGGTGCACCCATGTCGATCAAACGCACGGGCGCGGTGGCGGCGTCCCGGGTGTGCAGCGTCGAGAACACCATGTGGCCGGTAATGGCCGCGCGCAGGCCGATCTGCGCCGTTTCGTCGTCGCGGATTTCGCCCACCAGGATCACGTCCGGGTCCTGGCGCAACGCGGCGCGCAGCACGCGCGAGAAGGTGAGCTCGATCTTATCGCTCACCTGCACCTGATTGATGCCGGGCAGCCGATATTCCACCGGGTCCTCGACCGTGATGATCTTGTGCTCGGTGGTATTGAGCTCGGCGAGCGCTGCGTACAGGGTCGTCGTCTTGCCGCTGCCGGTCGGCCCGGTGACCAGCACCATGCCCGAATCCCGGGAGATGATCTCTCGAAAGCGGGGCAGGATGCTCTCGGGCATGCCGAGGGATTCCAGGCGCTTGAGGCCCGCCGAGCGGTTGAGCAGACGCATCACCACCGATTCGCCGTGCTGCGTCGGCATGGTCGAGATCCGTACGTCGACGGGTATGTCGCGCACCGCGACCGCAAAGCGCCCATCCTGCGGCAGGCGCTTCTCCGAGATATCGATGCCCGCCATCAGCTTCAAACGCAAAGCGAGCGCCGGACCGATGCGGCTGTCGGCATCGTGCTGCGGAATCAGCAATCCGTCGATGCGAAAACGGATCTGCACGCGCCCTTCCTGCGGCTCGATGTGAATGTCCGAGGCGTTTACCTGCGTCGCATCCTCGAAGACGGTCTGTAGCAACTTGACGACCGGCGCCTCCTCGGCGCCCGCATTGATCGCAAGCGCGCCGACGTCGACCAGATCCTCGCCCAGATCGCGCTCGAGCTCCTTGGCGAGCCCCGAGATCTGCTCGGTGCGCCGGTACACACGGTCGATGGTCTGCATCAGCGCAGGTTCGCTCACCACTGCGGTGTCGATGTCGCGCTTGAGCACCCGCGCGAGTTCGTCGAAGGCGAACAGATCGGTCGGATCGGCCATGCCGACGAGGTAACGCCCCTTGCGCTCCTCGAGCACGATGGCGCGGAAGCGTCGCGCCTGCGCCTCGGGCAACCGGCGCACCAAGTCGGGCTTGGTGTTGAAGAACTTCAGGTTGACGAACGAGATGTCGAGCTGGCGCGCGATCGCTTCGCAGATCTGCTCGTCGTTGACGAAGCCCTGCTCGACCAGAATGCGCCCAAGCTTGCGGCCGCTGCGCTTCTGTTGATCGAGTGCGATGCTCAGCTGCTCGCTCGAGACCAGCTTCTGCCCGACCAGGACATCGCCTAGCCTGATCTTTTCGATTCGGCCCATGCGGCCTCCGAAAATTTATAAACGGCTTGATGAAAAAGCCGCAGACTATTGATCAGAATAGCTTTCTTTCCTTGTCCGAGCAACTACGATCTGCGCCCCGCCTCACCCCGACTCCTTGTCCTCCCGGCGACACCACGCGCGCCACATGTCGCGGTAGGCCTGCTCCAGGTGGGCAACAAACGCTTGTTCCCGGCACAGCGGTGAGCCGAGCAGGCGCGCACGTAGTCCGGCGCGCAGGCGCGCGAGCCCGTCGAGGTCAGCGGCCCAGGCCGCGACCCTGGCCACGTACTCGTCGACGGTGCGCGCCACCCAGTCCCGCAGCCCCACGGTTTCCAGGATGCTCAGACCGGAGCGCGCCAGCACAGTCTCGCCCACAAGCGTCAGCACCGGCACGCCCATCCAAAGCGCGTGGCACGTCGTCGCCCCGCCGGTGTACGGAAAGGGGTCCAGCGCCACGTCAACGCCCCGGTGCAGGCGAAAGTACGTCTCCAGCGGCACCCGGCCGTGGAAGCTCAGGCGCGATGCGGCGACACCGTGTGCGGCGAAGACCTCGAGCACGCGACGCTGCGCCTCACCGGGCGGCACGGTCAGCAGCGCGAGACGGGAGTGGGGCACCGCCGCGAGGCAGCGCGCCCAGGTTTCGAGCACGCGCGACGATACTTTCGAGAAGTTATTGAACGCGGCGAACGTAAGGTAGCCGTTCGCCGCGGCCGGCAACGGCGACACCTCTTCCTGAACGGGATGCGGCGCGAAACACCACATGGCGTCCGGCAACCGCACCAGCTGCTCGGTGTAAAAGCGCTCGCTCTCGCCTGCCGGATCAATCCATCGATCGGTCAGCCGGTAGTCGATCTCGCGTAGGCCGGTGGTCGCGCCATATCCAAGGTAGGTGACCTGAACCGGCGCGGGCTTGCGCGCGAACACGTCGAGCCTGTTCCCTCGCGTGTGCCCGTTCAGGTCGACGAGAATGTCGATGCGGTCCGAGCGAATCAACGCCTCGAGCCGCTCGACCTCCAGGCCCGCGACCTCTCGCCATTGCGTTGCGCGCGTGCGCAGCCGCTGGGTCACCCCATCGTGGCGGCGTGCGCTGTCATAGCACCAGGCCTCCACACGTTGGCGGTCGTGATTCGCAATCAGCGGCTCGATGTAGAACGCCGCCGAGGATGAATTGAAGTCAGCCGACAGGTAGCCCACGCGAAGCGGCCGTTCGGGCTC
>JBFKUL010000051.1:0-14697 GCA_041635755.1 Burkholderiales bacterium
ATGCTTGTAACCGCCCTCGCGCCGCGCATCGGCTATGACAAGGCGGCCGAGATCGCCAAAAAGGCGCACCGCGACGGCAGCACGCTGCGCGAAGCGGCGCTCGCCCTGGGTTACGTTACCGCTGAACAGTTCGATCGCTGGGTGAGGGCCGTAGACATGACCGGGCCGGCAACGTGAAGCGCAGGGCCTTCGTCCTCGCGGCGCTCGGGCCGCGGCGCGAGCGTGCCTTCGTCGCGCTCGGCGCGCTGCACTTGTTCGGCAAAAAGGGTGGGGTTACGTTGCTCGACGAGGACGGCTACCAGGCCGAGCGCGTGTTCTGAGAGGCTCGCCTCGGGGCGTCTGGCCTGCCCGGCTGCTAAACTTCGCGCCTCATGTCGGTTGTCGTTCTCATCTCAGGCCGAGGGAGCAACATGCAGGCGCTGCTCGATGCCGGCATTCCCCTCGCCGCAGTCATCAGCAATGCTTCCGATGCAGCGGGTCTGGGCATCGCCGCGGCACGCGGCGTGCCCACGGAAGTGGTTGCGCACCGGGAGTTCGCCACCCGCGAGGACTTCGATCGGGCGCTCGCCAAACGCGTCGAGCACTACGCGCCGCGCCTGGTGGCCCTGGCAGGTTTCATGCGCGTACTGACGCCTCGATTCGTGGAGCGCTACGCGGGGCGGCTGATGAACATTCACCCTTCGCTGCTGCCGGCCTTTCCGGGGCTTGACACGCACCGGCGTGCGCTCGAGGCGGGGGTCAAGCTGCACGGATGCACGGTGCACTTTGTCACCGATGATCTCGATCACGGCCCGATCGTCATCCAGGCCGCGGTGCCGGTGCGCACCGACGACGACGAGGCACGGCTTGCGGCGCGAGTGCTGCGCCAGGAGCACGTCGTCTACCCGCGCGCGGTGCGTTGGTTTCTCGATGGGCGGCTGGTCATCGCAGGCGGCGCAGTGCGCGTTGAAGGAAGCGATGCACAACAGGTTTATTCCGGTCGCGATTAGTACGGCGTTGCTCGCGGCGCATGCGCTCGCCGCGCCGCCGCAGCGCGTCGAGATCGTCTATGACTTGCTGCGCAACGGGTCCCGCGTGGCGGTGATCGTCGACCGGCTTGAGCACGATGGCAGCCACTACGAGATCGTGGAGCACTGGCAAGGCAAGGGACTGATGGCGCTGCTTGGCGAAGCGCGACGCAGCAGCCGTGGCGTGATCAGCTCGCAGGGCCTGAGGCCGCACGAGTTCTCGGATCAGCGTAGCGGCCGCAGAACCGCGCGCGCGACGCTCGACTGGGAAAAACAGCAGCTCATACTTCAGTACAAGGGCGCCCCCGAGACGCGGCCGCTGCCCGCCAATGTGCAGGACAAGCTCTCGATTCTGTACGGTTTCGGCTTCGCGCCGCCCGGGGCGGAGCGGATGACGCTGAACGTCGCGGACGGCAGGGGTGTCTCGACCTACGTCTACCGGGTGGCCGGTCGAGAGCGTCTGTCGCTTCCGGCAGGCGATTTCGACACGCTGAAACTGGAAAAACAGAAGGACGATCCTCAGGACCGGGGCA
Source organism: Burkholderiales bacterium (assembly GCA_041635755.1). Classification (GTDB taxonomy): domain Bacteria; phylum Pseudomonadota; class Gammaproteobacteria; order Burkholderiales; family SG8-39; genus JBFKUL01. Next base: position 1,541 of record JBFKUL010000051.1, read on the forward strand.
CCGAGATCTGGCTTGCCGAGCATCGAGGGTGGCTGCCGGTGCGGGTTCTGGTAACGGAGCCCAACGGCACACAGCTCGACCAAGTCGCCACCCGGGTCACCACGCCGTGAAGCTGCACCATGGGTTGCTGGTGCACGCGGAGGCGCTGCTCGCGGAACTGCTGACTTTCGCCGGGCCCGCCGACCAGGTCGTCTCGCGTTACTTTCGTCACCATCATCAACTCGGACAAAGCGACCGCGCGTTCGTCGCCGAATCCGTATACGCGGTGCTGCGACGCCGTCGCTCGCTGGAGCAGGCGGCAGGGTCAGATGCGCCGCGCGCGCTCTTGCTTGCGGCGCTGGTGCGAGTGCAGGGGCTCTCCGGCCGCATGCTCGATGGAGTACTGCGTGGCGACGAGCCTTCGCTGATCGCCCACGTGAAAGCGGCCAAGCTCGAGGTGATGACGTTGGCGGCGCAGGCGGATCTGCCAGACTGGCTGTGGCAGCGTCTTGCCGCCGAGCAGGGTGAGGTCGAGGCAATGCGCATTGCACAGGGATTGCTCGGTGCGGCGCCGCTCGATCTGCGCGTGAATCTGGCGCGTGTCGGGCGCGACACGGCGCTCGAGCGATTGTTTGCTGGCGGCATCGCTGGAGCGCCGACGCCGTTTTCCCCGGCCGGCGTTCGGCTCGAAGGCAAGCCTGCGATCAACCGGCACAAGCTGTTCGAGGAGGGGTTGGTCGAAGTGCAGGACGAAGGCAGCCAGCTGCTCGCCTACCTGGTCGCGCCGCGCCGCGGCGAAATGGTAGCCGACTTCTGCGCCGGAGCGGGCGGCAAGGCGCTTGCGCTTGCCATGCTGATGCGTGGCACCGGGCGCGTGTACGCGATGGACGTCTCCGTAAAGCGCCTGCACGCGCTCGCCCCGCGCGCCGCGCGCGCCGGGATCTCCAACGTTCACCCCATCGCGCTTTCGAGCGAGAACGACACGCGCGTCAAGCGCTTGGGCGGCAAGCTGGATCGCGTCCTGGTGGATGCCCCGTGCAGCGGTTTTGGCACGCTGCGACGCAATCCTGACCTGAAATGGCGGCATGGTCCTGACGCCATCGCCGAGCTCGCGACCAAACAGCGGCGCATCCTTGGGGCTGCGGCACGGCTGGTGAAACCGGGAGGGCGGCTGATCTATGCCACTTGCAGCGTGCTCGAACAAGAGAACGAGGCGGTGGTGCGAAGGTTCGCCGAGGCCCACCCGCAGTTCGTGCCGCTTTCCTGTGGCGAGCTGTTGGCCTCCCAGCGCATTCCGCTCGAGACCGGCCCGCAACTGCGTCTTTGGCCGCACCTTCACGCCACCGATGGATTCTTCGCGGCGGCGTTCGAGCGGCGTCAGGCCTGAGTCTTGCCCGGGTCGTCGCTCGGTGCCGCAGCCTCGGTCAGACGGGCACGCAAGTGGACCGGTCTGCGCGCCTTTTTGCGCATGCGGATATTGAGCCCCTCGACGGCCACTGAGAACGCCATCGCGAAGTAGACATAGCCTTTCGGCACATGGTGGTCGAAACCGTCGGCGATCAGGACCACTCCGACGACCACCAGGAAGGCGAGCGCCAGCATCTTCACCGTGGGGTGGTCCGAGACGAAGCGGCCGATGGTCCCCGCGAACAGCATCATCAGTGCCACCGAGGTGATTACCGCGGCGACCATGATTGCGATCTCGTCGACCATCCCGACCGCGGTGATGATCGAATCCAACGAGAACACCAGATCGATCACCATGATCTGCGCAATGACCTTGGCAAAGCTCGAGGCGACGGCCGATCCCGCGCCTTCCTCGACGCCTTCAAGCAGCTGGTGGATTTCGCCGACGCTCTTCCACAGCAGGAACAGCCCGCCCAAAATCAGGATCACGTCGCGCCCGGAGATCTCCTCGCCCAGGACCGTGAAAAGTGGCGCTCTCAAACCGATGATCCAGGCGAGCGTGACCAGCAGCGCGATGCGCATGAACATGGCGCCGAAGAGCCCGATACGACGTGCGCGGTCGCGCTGATGGCGCGGCAATTTGTCGACCAGGATTGAGATGAAGATGATGTTGTCGATGCCCAGCACCAGCTCAAGGGCTGTGAGCGTGGCGAAGGCGATCCAGGCTTGCGGATCAAGCAGCAGTTCCATCACTTAGGGTCCGGTATCGGCTCGGGATTGGCGAGAGGCGGGTCTCGGTGGTGTTGCATTTCCATCGGAAGGCCAGCACGGAAGGTTGTCCCCACCGGCGTGCGCCCGCAGTGGCTCATAACGCTTGGCGCAGAACAAACGGATCCGCATTGTTTCATGAAGCCGTTTTCCCGAACCAAGCGCGGGCGCCTGGAACTTCGCAGTATCGCGCCGATCGAATACCATTGCTGCACTGCGTGAGGGCCGATACGGAGGTTTTTTTCCCTTTCGAAATCGGCGGCTTAGGGCGCATCCCACGATGTGAAACTGTGGCGGGCTTTTTCCCTGCGGGAATTAGGGTGATTCGCGTAGAATGGCGGCCGCTTAACCTTAAAACGACATCAAGCGAACCTAATGATTCTATCTGGCGTTTTCGATCTTCCTTGGTGGGGCTACGCGCTCGTCGCGCTTGGCTTTACGCATGTCACGATCGCCGCGGTCACGATTTACCTGCACCGGCACCAGGCGCACCGTGCGCTCGAGCTGCACCCGCTGGTGGCGCACTTCTTCCGCTTCTGGCTGTGGCTGACCACCGGAATGGTGACCAAGGAGTGGGCGGCGATCCACCGCAAGCACCACGCCAAGTGCGAGACCGCAGAGGACCCCCATAGCCCGCAGGTATTGGGCATCAAACGAGTGCTCTGGGGAGGCGTGTTTCTTTACGTCAAAGAATCGCATAACGCCGAGACCATGCGGCGCTACGGCCACGGCACGCCGGACGACTGGGTCGAGCGCAACGTCTATTCCCGATTTGCCATTCTCGGCCTGACGCTCATGGGCCTGGCAAACGTGGCGCTGTTTGGCATCGTGCCGGGCATGCTGATCCTGCTCACGCAGATCGTGTGGATTCCGTTCTGGGCCGCTGGGGTCATTAACGGCATCGGCCACTGGTTTGGCTATCGCAGCTACGACGTGACGGACGCGAGCACCAACATCGTTCCCTGGGGCATTCTGATCGGTGGCGAGGAGTTGCATAACAACCACCATGCCTTCGCTTCCTCGGCCAAGCTGTCGTCGAAGTGGTACGAGTTCGACATTGGTTGGCTGTACATCCGTATTCTGCAGGCGCTTGGGCTTGCGACGGTCAAGAAAGTCGCGCCGACACCGCGCTTTGCCGAACCGAAGGCTACGGCTGACCTCGATACGCTGCACGCCGTTATCGCGAATCGGTACGACGTGCTGTCACGCTATGCCAAGTCGCTGAAGCGCACGTACCGCGTGGAGCTGGCGCGCCTCACGCACTGGTCGCCGAGCGACGCTGCCTTCCTCGAGTCCGTAAAACGCTCGTTGCTGCGTGGTCAGGAGCTGGCCGCGCACGAGCGCTCGCGCCTGGCGGAAGCCCTGAAGCAATCGAGAGCGCTGGCGACCGTGCTGGCGATGCGCCAGGAGCTCGTTGCGCTGTGGGAACGCTCGAGCGCGTCAAAGGAGCAGCTGGTTCGCCAGCTGCAGGACTGGTGCCGCCGCGCCGAGGCGAGCGGTATTGCCCCGCTGGTCGACTTCTCGCATCGGCTGCGCAGCTACGCCTAGCGCGCTCAGTAACCGGCAACAAAAAAGCCCGCGTCGAGCGGGCTTTTTTTTTGACCTGAGAAGGTGAGCCAGGTGCCGGTTATTTCAGCTTGGTTTCCTTGTACATCACGTGCTTGCGCGCCTTCGGGTCGTACTTCTTCATCTCCAGCTTGTCAGGGGTGGTGCGCTTGTTCTTGGTCGTGGTGTAGAAATGACCCGTACCGGCCGATGACTCGAGCTTGATCTTTTCACGCATGGCAGGGTGTCCGGTTAGGCTTTCTTGGCGCGCAGCTCGGCCAGGACGACGTCGATGCCGACCTTGTCGATCTTGCGCAGCCCGGCGGTCGAGACGCGCAGCCGCACCCAGCGGTTCTCGCTCTCGACCCAAAAACGGCGGTAATGCAGATTCGGCAGGAACGTGCGACGCGTCTTGTTGTTGGCGTGCGACACGAGGTTGCCCTTCATCGGCTTCTTGCCGGTGACATCGCAGACACGGGACATGTAAGGCTCCGGAATGACTCGGAAAAGCGGCAAATTATACGCGAATAATCATGGTCTTTTCAAGGTTTAGAGCAGGCCTCGCTCAGCGAAGGAAAGCGCTTGTGAGCCCGCGACGACGAAGTGATCGAGTACCCGGACGTCGATCAATGCCAGCGCCTCCTTAAGCTGGCGCGTGAGCAGCTCATCGGCGCGGCTCGGCTGAGCTACGCCAGACGGGTGGTTATGCGCGAAGATCACCGCGGCAGCGTTTGCGCGTAACGCGGCCTTGACGACTTCGCGAGGGTAGACGCTGGTTTGCGTCAGCGTGCCCCTGAATAGTTCTTCGGTGGCGACGATGCGGTGCTGGGCGTCGAGAAACAAGGCGACGAACACCTCGTGCTCGCGCGCGGCAAGCGAGAGACGAAGGTAATCTCGCACCGCGCCCGGCGATGCGAGCGCATCAGCTCCCTGCAGTTCCTCGCGCAGGCAGCGTCGTGCAAGCTCTAGCACCGCCGCAAGTTGTGCCGCCTTTGCCTTTCCGAGACCCTTGACGCGGCGAAACGCCGAGTGATCGGCGCCAAGCAGGCCCGACAGGCCGCCGAAGTGCCCGATCAACTCTCGCGCAAACGCTACCGCGTCCTTGCCTGCGACGCCGGTCCGCAGGCATAAGGCGACCAACTCCTCGTCCGAGAGTCGGGCTGCGCCCAGTGCCGTCAGCCGCTCACGCGGCCGCTGCTCCATCGGCCAGTGCGAAATCGCCATATCCGGGGCTTTCCCGTAAAATCCTCCCTCCAAACAACGGCCCGCCGGCCTGCGCGATGACATCGCTCCGCGACAAGCGAATTCTGCTCGGCATGACCGGTGGCATTGCCGCGTTCAAGTCGGCCGAGCTCGTGCGCCTGCTGGTGAAGGCGGGCGCGAATGTGCGCGTGGTGATGACCGATGCGGCGACCCGCTTCGTCACCCCGGTGACCATGCAGGCGCTCTCGGGGCAGCCGGTGTACTCGGATCTGTGGGATCCGAGTGTCGCCGACAACATGGGGCATATCGAGCTTTCGCGCGACCGCGAACTGATCCTGGTGGCGCCGGCAAGCGCCGACTTCATGGCGAAAGTCGCGCTCGGTTTGGCGGACGATCTGCTGTCGACCTTGGCCCTGGCGCGCCGCTGTCCGTTGATGCTGGCGCCGGCGATGAACGTTGAGATGTGGGACAACCCGGCGACACATCGGAACGTTCTCGCGCTGCGCGATGACGGGGTGCTCGTGGCCGGACCAGGAGCGGGCGACCAGGCCTGCGGCGAGACCGGCATGGGGCGCATGCTCGAGGCCGCCGAGCTGCTGGAAGCGGTGGAGTCGTTTTTTCAGCCCAAGGTGCTTGCTGGCAAGCGCGTGCTGGTCACCGCCGGGCCGACTGAGGAGCCGATCGATCCGGTGCGGGTCATTACCAACTTGAGTTCCGGCAAGATGGGCTTTTCGGTTGCGCGCGCGGCACGCGAGGCGGGCGCGGAGGTGACACTGGTCAGTGGACCGGTCGCGCTTGCGTCGCCGGCGGGCGTGGCGCGCGTCGATGTACGCAGCGCCGACGCAATGTTCGATGCGGTCAAGGCGGTGGCCGGAGCGTGCGACATCTTCGTTTCGGTGGCTGCGGTCGCCGACTACAAGGTGAAGAATGCCTCCAGGGAGAAGATCAAGAAGAGCGACGGCAAGCCGATGTCGCTCGAACTGGAACCCAACCCGGACATTCTGTCGTACATGGCGAGTCTGCCCAAGCCGCCGTTTTGCGTCGGCTTCGCCGCCGAGAGCGAAAACCTTGCGGCGAACGCCAAGGCAAAGCGAGCGAAGAAGAAGGTGCCGCTGCTCGCGGCAAACCTGGCTCAGGAGGCATTGGGCGCCGACGAGAACGCTGTAACCCTGTTCGACGATCGCGGCGAGCACCCGCTCGGCCGCGGTCCCAAGATCGAGGTCGCGCGCAAGCTCGTGATGCACATTGCCGGCATGCTCGCCGACAAGAAGCGTTAGACCGAACTCGGGCGAGCGTGCGTTCGCCTTCTTAGTCAAGAATGTAAAGGGCACGCAGAAGCATGAAAAGCCTCGAGATGAAGATCCTCGACGAGAGAATTCGCAGCATGCTTCCGCATTACGCCACGTCGGGCGCGGCCGGGCTCGATCTGCGAGCCTGCATCGACGAGCCCCTGACGCTGCAGGCTGGGGCGAGCGAGCTGGTGCCCTCCGGCATCGCCATCCACATCGGCGACCCGGGATACGCCGCCGTCGTCCTGCCGCGTTCGGGCCTGGGCGTGAAGCACGGCATCGTACTTGGCAATCTGGTCGGGCTGATCGATTCCGATTACCAGGGGCAGGTCCTGGTGTCGCTCTGGAACCGTGGCCAGGCCCCATTCACGGTTCAACCGCTTGACCGTATCGCGCAGCTCGTCGTGGTGCCGGTGGCGCAGGTCGAGCTCAGGGTGGTCGAGGAATTCGAGGCATCCAGCCGAGGCGGATCCGGTTTCGGCAGTACGGGGCGTTGAATGCGCCTGGTCGCGTTGGATCGTCGGCGTGCGGCGAGACGCACCTTGTCGATGACGGCCATCTGGCGGACTACAGTTGCGCTCCTGCTAAGCGGGTTTGTATGCGCGACCGCCGGCGCGGACGGGGCGGCACTCGAGCGCGCGCGAAAAATCGTCGCCGGCAGTTGTTTCCTGTGCCACGGGATGGAAGGCGAGGCGGCGAGCGAACTCTCGCCTCGACTGGCCGCACAGAATGCCGAGTACATCGCCAAGCAGCTGGCGAATTTCAAGAGCGGCGAGCGCAAGAGCAGCACCATGCGGCCCTTGGTGGCGCCGCTGTCGACGGAAGACATGCGCGCGCTCGGACTTTATTTCAGCCTGCAGCCGTCGCAGCCGCATGCGCCGACCGACGCGGCACTTGCCGCGCGTGGCAGAACGATCTATGAACGCGGCGGTGCCGCGACCGAGGTCGCTGCGTGCATCGGCTGCCACGGCGAGCGCGGCCACGGCTCCGAGCGCCTGCCGCGCCTGGCCGGACAGGTGGCCTCGTACCTTGAGACGCAGCTTCGTCGCTTTGGGACACGTGAGCGGACCAATGACAATGCGGTGATGCATTCGATCGCCCTGCGCATGAGCGAAGCCGAGATGCGCGCGGTGGCCGAATATCTCAGTTCGCTGGACTGAGCCGGGCGCCGAAAGAAAACGGCGGCCTGCTAGGGCCGCCGCAGGCAGTTGCTGCTCGGGTGCAGGCTAGCCGAACATGTCGGCCCAGATGTTCTGCGCCCAGGCCCAGGCGAACTTGCCTTCCAGCTCGTTGCGAGCCGAGGACACGCCGCCGGCGCCCTTTACCGGGATGAGCGTGCTTTGACCGCTGTCCCACTGGTGCACCGACGCGACGTGGACCACCTCGCTGCTGGAAACGTAGCTGTAGCACGTATTCGTCACCACCGGGCTGGGGTTGGGCGCCTGGCCGTTGATCATTGCAATCACGGCGGCTGCGCAGACCTTTGCCTGCTGATTCGCCATGTGGCCGGACTTCGGCATTCCCGGGGCCGAGAGCGTTGCATCACCCAGGACATGCACGTTCTTTGCCACTTTCGATTCGCAGCTGCGCCAGTCGACGTCGCACCAGCGGTCGTTGTGGGTGATCAGGCCCGCCTTTACCGCGATCTCTCCGGCTCGATGCGGCGGAATGACGTTCAGCACATCGCCTTTGATGGTGTCGAACTCTGTGCGCACGCTCATTGCGGCCCCGTCCACCGCAACGACCCGAGCCTGCCCCCGGTACTCGATCATGCCCGGGTACAGGTCTGCCCACGCTTTCTTGAAGAGCGGTCCCTTTGAGGTCACGTCCGGGTTCGCGTCGAGCGCGAGGATCTTCGAGCGCGGCTTCGCGACCTTGAAGTAGCTCGCGACCTGGCTGATACGCTCGTACGGGCCCGGCGGGCAGCGGTACGGCGCAGGCGGAATCGCGATCAGGTAGACACCGCCGTCCGCGATGCGCTCGAGCTGCGCTCGCAACTCGACGGTCTGCGGACCCGCCTTCCAGGCGTGCACCACGCGGCGCGACTGCATCGCGGCAGCGTAGCCGCCGATCTGGTCGTACATGAAGTCGATACCGGGAGACACGATCAGCCGGTCGTAGGACAGATCGCCGCCACGAGAGAGCCGCACGACGCGCTTGGCAGCGTCCACCGCAACGGCCTCGTCGTTCACGACGCGTACCCCGAGCCGGCGCAGGCCGTCATAGCTGCGCTGGGTCTCCTCGATCTTGCGATGGCCCCCGATCACGAGGTTCGACATCGGGCAGGACGTGAATCCAGTTTCGCGATCGACCATCACGACCTCGATGCCGGGATCCCACATGCGAATGTAATGCGCGGCCGTTGCGCCGCCGAAGCCCGCGCCAATCACTACCACGCGCCCCTTGGACGCCCCCATGCCCGCGCAGCCGGCGAGCGACAATGCCGTCGCCGCGCCCGCAACTTTGAGAAAATCGCGTCGCTTGAACTGTTCCATGTGGTCCCCCTATCGCTTTGCCGGCAGCGCCGAGAAGTAGTTTCCCAGCACTTCGATCTGCTGGTCCGTATAGCCCTTGGCGAGCTGGTGCATGATCGTCGCCGGCTTTGCGCCGCTGCGGAATTCATCCATCTTGCGAATCAGGTCCGCCTTCGGCATCCCGGCCAGCGGCTCCATTCCGCCTACGCTGCGTCCGTCAGTGCCGTGGCAATTGGCGCAGGTCGCCGCAAGGCTGCGGGCAACCATCCTGTCGTCTGCGGCTGCGGCCAGCGGCGTCGCGCAAGCAGCCGCAACGGCGATCATCGTGCAGAGTTTCATCGGCAAGCCTCCTGTCGGGAGTGGTCGAACTACGGGAACCGAAAAAGTCTCGTCGTACTGGCGGTAGCCGTCAAGCCCTGCAAGATTGCTTCGGGTCATGAAAACAAAAAAAAGCCGCGCTCTCGAGCGCGGCCTTCATTTTGAGCGTAAGCGGGTTTAGGCGACCGTCGCCGGCTCCTCCTCGAAGCGCAGAACGACCTTTTCCGCGTCCTCGACGTCAATGGTGACCTTGCCGCCCTGCACCAGGCGCCCGAACAGCAACTCGTCAGCAAGCGCACGACGCACCGTGTCCTGAATCAGGCGCGCCATCGGGCGCGCGCCCATCAGCGGATCGAAGCCCTTCTTCGCCAGGTGCTCCTTGAGGCGATCGGTAAACTGCGCCTCGACCTTCTTCTCCTGCAGCTGCTCCTCGAGTTGCATCAGGAACTTGTCGACCACCCGCATAATGATGTCGTGGTCGAGCGCGCGGAACGAGATCGTCGCATCCAGCCTGTTCCGGAACTCGGGCGTGAACATGCGCTTGATCGCTTCCATCTCGTCACCGGCCTGCTTGGAGACGGTGAAGCCCATCGAGTTCTTGGCCAGCGACTCCGCGCCCGCGTTGGTGGTCATGATGATGACCACGTTGCGGAAGTCGGCCTTCCGGCCGTTGTTGTCGGTCAGCGTTCCATGGTCCATGACCTGCAGCAGGATGTTGAAGATGTCCGGGTGCGCTTTTTCGATCTCGTCGAGCAGCAGCACGGAGTAGGGCTTCTTGGTGATTGCCTCGGTCATGAGCCCGCCCTGCTCGAAGCCGACGTATCCAGGGGGCGCGCCGATCAGGCGGCTCACTGCATGGCGTTCCATGTACTCGGACATGTCGAAGCGGATCAGCTCGATGCCCATGCAATACGCAAGCTGGCGCGCAACCTCGGTTTTGCCGACCCCCGTCGGCCCGGAGAACAGGAAGTTGCCGATGGGCTTCTGCGGATTGCCCAGGCCCGAGCGCGCCATCTTGATGGCCGCCCCGAGCGCTTCGATCGCCTTGTCCTGGCCGAACACGGTCGCCTTGAGGTCACGTTCGAGGTTGGCGAGCGCACTACGATCATCGGTCGAGACGCTGCGCGGCGGGATGCGCGCGATCTTGGCAATAATCTCCTCGATCTCGCCCTTGCCGATGATCTTCTTCTGTTTGCTCTTGGGCGCGATACGCTGCGCGGCGCCCGCCTCGTCGATCACGTCGATCGCCTTGTCGGGCAGGTGCCGGTCGTTGATGTAGCGCGCCGAAAGCTCAGCCGCCGTGGTCAGCGCGCTCGATGTGTACTTGACGCTGTGGTGGGCTTCGAAGCGCGTCTTCAACCCCTTGAGGATCTCGACGGTTTCGTGGATCGAGGGCTCGACCACATCAATCTTCTGGAAGCGGCGCGACAGCGCATGGTCCTTCTCGAACACGCCGCGGTACTCGGTATAGGTGGTGGCGCCGATGCATTTCAGCTGCCCGGTGGAGAGCGCCGGCTTGAGCAGATTCGACGCATCGAGCGTGCCCCCGGACGCGGCGCCGGCACCGATCACCGTGTGGATCTCGTCGATGAACAGAATCGCGTTCGGGTTGTCGACCAACTGCTTGAGCACCGCCTTTAGGCGCTGCTCGAAATCGCCGCGGTACTTGGTGCCCGCGAGAAGGGCACCCATGTCGAGCGCGTATACGGTGCACTTCGCCAGCAGGTCGGGCACCGAGTTCTCGAAGATACGGCGCGCCAGCCCCTCGGCAATGGCGGTCTTGCCGACGCCCGCCTCGCCCACCAGCAGGGGGTTGTTTTTGCGGCGACGGCACAGGGTCTGTATGACCCGCTCAAGCTCCCGGTCGCGCCCGATCAGCGGATCGATCTTGCCCGCGAGCGCCAGCGCGTTCAGGTTCTGCGTGTAGTTGTCGAGCGGGCTGTTCGAGGTCTGGGCCTCGCCTTCCTGGTCGGTCTCCTGCTCCGCCTTGCCCGAGTGGGGTTGCGGCGCCTTGGTGATGCCGTGCGAAATGTAGTTGACCACGTCCAGCCGCGTCACGCCCTGCTGCTGCAGGAAGTACACCGCGTGCGAGTCCTTTTCGCCGAAGATCGCGACCAGCACGTTGGCGCCGTTCACTTCCTTCTTGCCGGAGGACTGGACGTGCAGGATGGCGCGCTGGATGACGCGCTGAAATCCGAGCGTCGGCTGCGTGTCGACCTCGCGATCGGCGGCAATGCGGGGGGTTTGCTCGGCGATGTGCTGCGTCAGGCCCTTGCGCAGCTCATCGATGTCGGCGCCGCAGGCGCGCAGCACTTCAGCGGCCGTCGGATTGTCCAGCAGCGCCAGCAGCAGGTGCTCGACGGTGATGAATTCGTGGCGCTTCTGGCGCGCGTCGACGAACGCCATGTGCAGGCTGACTTCGAGCTCCTGGGCAATCATCCTACGTTTCCTCCATCACGCACTGCAGCGGATGCTGATACTTACGCGAATACGCGGCCACCTGCTGCACCTTCGTTGCAGCCACGTCGCGAGGATACACCCCGCACACGCCGATTCCTTCCCGGTGCACCTTGAGCATGACTTGGGTCGCCCGCTCTCGCGTCATGCTGAAGAATTTCTGCAGCACCAGCACCACAAATTCCATCGGCGTGTAGTCGTCGTTTAACAGCATGACCTTGAACATCGGAGGCGGCTTGATCTTCGCCTTCCGTACCTCAAGTACCGCATCGTCCTTGAACTGCGTCGCCATACTGCCTGCCTACTTCGCGCCGTCTAGTCCAATTAGATCGGACATGCCGTTGGTTCGCTTGTTCCGCTCCGTTATGTCGTGGTGAGTCGCGTTGCCCTGGCTCGTCCAGCCTCAAGCTATCCTAATCAATGTGCAGACCCGGTGCAACGCGATCCGGGGACAAACGTGGTGCTTTTGGCACGCCTAGTGCCGTCGCGCCCTCTGGGGGCGGCTCTTGACGGGGCGGGGCGGGGCCGGTAAAAGGCGGCTGTGTTTGGATTCAGGCTGTCTGTTTGCCATCTTGTAGGGGGCGGCGGGGTCGTGAAGTTCAGGCATGGCTCGGGCGTGCCGCCCGAATGGTCTATCAATCAGTGGGAAGGAACGACGATGGCAACAGGCACTGTGAAGTGGTTCAACGACGCGAAGGGCTACGGGTTCATCACGCCGGATGACGGCAGCGAGGATCTGTTCGCACACTTTTCCGCGATCAACATGTCGGGGTTCAAGACTCTCAAGGAGGGCCAGAAGGTCAGCTTCGACGTGGTGCAGGGCCCAAAAGGAAAACAGGCATCGAACATCCAGAAAGCCTGAGCCTAGTCTCACCTTGAAAGAAGGGCCGCCTGCGGGCGGCCCTTTTTTGTTTGCTGCAGAGGCGGCAACCAAGAAGCGGCAGGGAGCAGAAGAACAGGGGGAGCCGAAAGGTTCCCGCCGTACCCTGAGAAAGCTTCGTCGCTGCGCGACGAAGCTTCCAGGGCAGGAAAAAGAAAACAGGGGAAACCCATGGTTTCGCCCGTACGCCCTTCCTTGAGATTTGGAGCGAGCGTTGCGTGATGATTACATGCGCTCGATCATCGCCTGGCCGAAGCCGGAGCATGAGACTTGCTTCGCGCCCTGCATCAGGCGTGCGAAGTCGTAGGTGACGACCTTGTCGGTGATCGACTTCTGGATCGAGCTGATGATGACGTCGGCCGCTTCGGTCCAGCCCATATGCCGCAGCATCATCTCGGCCGACAGGATCTCCGAGCCGGGATTGACATAGTCCTTGCCGGCGTACTTCGGCGCGGTGCCGTGAGTGGCCTCGAACATGGCCACCGAGTCCGACATGTTGGCGCCCGGCGCGATGCCGATGCCACCGACCTGCGCCGCCAGCGCGTCCGAGATGTAATCGCCATTCAGGTTGAGTGTCGCGATCACGTCGTATTCGGCGGGCCGCAACAGAATCTGTTGCAGAAAGGCGTCCGCGATTACGTCCTTGACCACGATGTCGCCGCCGCCCTTTGGATTCTTGAAGCTGCACCAGGGGCCGCCATCGATCGGCTTGGCGCCGAACTCCTTCTGCGCGAGCGCATAGCCCCAGTCGCGGAACGCGCCCTCGGTGAACTTCTGGATGTTGCCCTTGTGTACCAGGGTCACCGACTTGCGCTTGTTGTCGATCGCGTACTGGAA
>JBFKUL010000052.1:0-14622 GCA_041635755.1 Burkholderiales bacterium
CAGGCAGAGTTTGGCTTTCGAGTTGGCGTGGCAGAAATCGACGATACGCTTCCAGGCGTCGCGCTGGTCTTCGTTCCACAGGCCGGTGCAGCCCGGCGAAATGCGGCCCTCGGGCGAGGTGCAGGTCATCTCGGTGAACACGAGTCCCGCGCCGCCGACGGCGCGGCTGCCAAGGTGCACGAAATGCCAATCGGTCGGCATGCCGTCGACCGCCATGTACTGGTCCATCGGCGAGACCACTACGCGATTCTCCAGCGCCATGCCGCGCAGCCGGAAGGGCATGAACATCGGCGGCGCCGGATGCTCGACGTCGACCTCGAACCCATCGCTGCGCACCTTCCTGGCGAACCACTGCGTGACGTCGGCGAGGAACTCGGGGTCGCGCAGCCCCACGTTGTCGTAGGTGATCTGCTTGGAGCGCGACATGACGCCGAAGGCGAATTGCAGCGGGTCCATGCCCCAGTAGCGCCGCATGTTCTCGAACCAGGCGAGCGACACGTCGGCCGCGTGCTGGGTTTTTTCGACGTCCTCTCGGCGCTGCGAGTCGAAGTGCGCGAGCGCCGTCTTGACCTCGCGCTTGGCGCGCATCGACTCGAACAGGGCGATCGCGTCCTCCATGGCGAGCTTGGTGCCCGAGCCGATCGAGAAGTGCGCCGTAGCCTTGGCATCGCCGATCAGCACGACATTGCCCATCACCCAGGTCTCGTTGCGGATGGTGGGGAAGTTGCGCCACAACGAGCGGTTGAGGATCAGCTTGTGGCCGCCGAGCTCCTCGGCAAACACGCGCTCGATCACCGGCAGCATTTCGGCTTCGGACATCTTGTCGAAGCCGAACTTCTCCCAGGTGTCGGCGCTCGTTTCGATCACCCAGGTCGAGGCGCCCTTCTCGTACTGGTAGCAGTGCGCCAGCATGATGCCGTGCGGCGTCTCGCGGAAGAAGTACTTGAAGGCGTCCAGGGGCTTGGTCGAGCCGAGCCAAGTGAACTTGTTCGGACGCAGGTCGACGCTCGGCTTGAAGTGCGCTTTGTGGGTTTCACGGATGCGCGAGTTGATGCCGTCGGCCGCGACGATCAGGTCCGAGTCCTTGAACTCCTCGACGCCTGCGACCTCGCGCTGAAAGTGCAGCCTCACGCCTAGCTCTGCGCAGCGCGTCTGCAGCAGCGTGAGCAGCGTCACGCGCGAGCAGCCGCAAAAGCCGTTGCCGCCGCAGCGGATGACGTGACCCTTGTAGACCACGTCGACATCGCCCCAGTAGGCGAACGCCCGGCGGATGGCCTCATAGGAGGGGCGGTCGTAGTCGCGGAAGGTGCCGAGCGTCTCGTCGGAGAACACCACGCCGAAGCCGAAAGTGTCGTCCGGGCGGTTGCGCTCGAGCACCGTGATGTCCCAGTCCGGCCACTGCTTCTTCGCCAGCAGCGCGAAGTACAGACCGCCCGGGCCGCCGCCAATGATGCTCACTTTCATAGCCCGCTCCTTTGCTCCATCCCCGGCCGCGCAACGCGAGGCGTGCTCAATCCGGAACCACCGCAGTCGCCTCGATCTCCAGCTTCGCCTCGGCCTCGATCAGCGCGCCGACCTGCACCACCGCCATCGTTGGGTAGTTGCGTCCCATCAGCTCGCGGTAGGCCACGCCAACCTCCTTCAGCGCGCCCAGGTACTCCTTCTTGTCTAGCACGTACCAGGTGAGTCGCACCAGATGCTCCGGCTTGCCGCCCGCCTGCGCAAGGACTTCGAGGATATTGGCGAGGGCCTGGCGGAACTGCCCGCCGAAGTCCCTGGCTTCCCAGCGGCCCTCCCCGGTCCAACCGATCTGGCCGGCGATGTAGACCGTGGTGCCGCCCTTCACGGCGATGCCGTTGGCGAAACCCTTCGGGCGCGCCCAGCCCGGCGGCTGCAGGATCGTCATCATGCCCCGCTCCTCAGCTTGAAGCGCTGCAGCTTGCCGGTTTCGGTGCGCGGCAGCACCTCGACGAACTCGATGGCGCGCGGATACTTGTACGGCGCAATCGAGCTCTTCACGTGATCCTGCAGCTCGGCGACCATGGTGTCGTTGCGTTGATAGCCGGGCTTGAGCACCACGAACGCCTTGACGATGGTGCCGCGCGCCTCGTCCGGCGAGCCGACGACGCCGCACTCGGCAACCGCGGGATGCTCGAGCAGCGCGCCTTCCACTTCCGGCCCGGCGATGTTGTAGCCCGCCGAGACGATCATGTCGTCGGTGCGCGCCTGGTAATGGAAGTAGCCGTCCTCGTCCATCGCGTAGGCGTCGCCGGTGACGTTCCAGCCGTTCAGCACGTAGTCCTTCTGGCGCTCGTCGGCAAGATAGCGGCAGCCGGTCGGGCCCTTGACCGCGAGGCGCCCGACCACGCCCGGCTTGCACGGCTTGCCCTGCTCGTCGAGCACGGTGGCATGGTAGCCGGGAAGCGCGTAGCCGGTAGCGCCCTGCCGCACGCGCTCGGGCGTGTGCGAGATGAAGATGTGGATCATCTCCGTGGTGCCGATGCCGTCGATGATCTCGATGCCGGTCGCCTGCTTGAACAGCTGGCGCGTCGCGTCCGGCAACGCCTCGCCCGCCGAGACGCATTTCTTGAGGCTGGAGAGATCGTAGTTCTTGGCGATCGAGGCCATGGCGCGGTACATGGTCGGCGCGGTAAAGCATACCGTGGCGCGGAACTTCTGGATCGTCTCGAGCAGCGAGTCGGGGGCGAGCTTTTCCACCAGCACGGTCGAGGCGCCGAAACGCAGCGGAAAGCACAACATGCCGCCCAGGCCAAAGGTGAAGGCGAGCGGCGGTGTGCCGCAGATAATGTCGCTCTTCTTCAGCCCGAGGCAGGAACGCGGGAAGGTATCGCACATCGCGAGCACGTCGCGATGGAAGTGCATCGTGCCCTTGGGCAGGCCCGTGGTGCCAGAGGTAAAGGCGATCAACGCAACATCGTCCGATGCGGTGTCGACGTTCCTGAAGGTGATCGGCTGCTTCGCGGCGAGTGGCTCGACCGAGTCGGGCTCATCGTCGTGCCAGTACTTCACCGCCTTCAGACTCGGGCACTTCGGCAGCGCCGCGGCGAGATCGGCCTCAAGGCGCTTGTCGCACAGCGCGTGGCTCACCTGCGCCTTGTCGACGATCTGTGCCAGCTCCTTTGCGCGCAGCAAGGGCATCGTCGCTACGGCGATCCCGCCCGCCTTGACGACCGCGAACCAGCACGCCGCCATCATCGGGCTGTTCGGGCCGCGCAGCAGCACGCGGTTGCCCGGCACCAGGCCCATCTCCTTGACCAGAAGGTGCGCGATGCGGTTGGCCTGTGCGAGCAGCTGCGCGTAGGTGGCCTTTCCGTCGGGCGCGCGCAGCGCGACGCGCGCGCCGTTGCCCTGTTTCACCTGCCGGTCGAGCAGCTCGGCGGCGCAGTTCAGGCGCGCCGGGTATTTCAGCTCCGGCAGCTCGAACAGAAACTGCGGCCATTGCTTGCGCGGCGGCAGATGGTCTCGCGCGAAGGTGTCGGTGTGAGCGGTTTGCGTCATCGTGCGGCTCCGTTCTTCCTTTTCTGTCAGTGTGGCGGTGTTGGTGCTGCGTCCTTCAGCAATTCGCGAGCAATGATGAGCTTCTGCACTTCGGTGGCGCCCTCGTAGATGCGCAGCGCCCGTACCTCCCGGTACAGGCGCTCGACCGGGTTGCCCCGCTGCACGCCGAGGCCGCCCAGGATCTGCACCGCGCAATCGATCACTTCCTGCGCCGCCTCGGTGGCATGCATCTTGGCCATCGCCGCCTCGCGCGTGACGCGCTTGCCCTTCGCGTCGCGCGCCCACGCCGAGCGGTAGGTGAGCAGCGCCCCGGCCTCGATCGCGGTCGCCATGTCGGCGAGCTTCGCCTGCGTCATCTGGAACTCGCCGAGCTTCTGGCCAAACATCTCGCGGCTGCGCGCGCGGGCGAGCGCCTCGTCGAGCGCGCGGCGCGCAAAGCCGAGCGCCGCTGCGGCGACGGTGGTGCGAAACACATCGAGATTGCGCATCGCCAGCTTGAACCCCTCGCCCGGTGCACCAAGCAATTGCTCGGCGGCAATGCGGCAGCCCTCGAAGCGCACCGTGGCCATCGGGTGCGGCGCCACGATGTCGATGCGCTCGGAGCAATCAAGGCCGGGCGTGCTGGCGTCGACCACGAAGGCGGAAATGCCCCGCGTGCCCGCGCCCTCCCCGGTGCGCGCGAATACAACGTAGAAATCGGCGATGCCGCCGTTCGAAATCCAGGTCTTGGCACCGTCGATCACCCAATGCTCGCCGTCGCGACGCGCTGCGGTCTTGAGCGCGGCGACATCCGAGCCTGCGTCGGGCTCCGAAAGCGCGAACGCCGCAATCGCCTGTCCGGCCGCCACGCGCGGCAGGTAACGTTGCTTGAGCGCACGGCTTCCCGCGAGGGCGATCGGCCCGCTGCCCAGGCCCTGCATGACGAAGGCGAAATCGGCGAGCCCCGCGTGGTACGCAAGCACCTCGCGCAGCAGCGCGATCGAGCGCACGTCGAACGCATCCCCGCCCGGGGCGCAGTGCGCGAGAAAGCCGGCCGCGCCCAGGTCTTTCACCAGTCGGCGGCAGATTGCGTCCGCGCGCGTTCCGGCGGGCGCGCGCACGTCCTCCTCGTGTGCGTAGGTGAGGCCTTGCGCTGCCCAGGCGTCGGCCTCGCGCGCCAGCGCGGCGTGCAGCGGCTCGAAGAACGGCCAGTCGTAGTGCGCGAAGCGGTCCATCAGTCTCCTTTGAACGCCGGCTTCTGCTTCGCGGCAAAGGCCTCGAAGGCGCGCTGGAAATCCTGCGTCTGCATGCAGATCGCCTGCGCTTGGGCCTCCATCTCGATCGCCTCGTCGAGGCTGACGTTCCACTCCTGCCACAGCATCTTCTTGGTCATGCCATGCGCGAAGCTCGGTCCGGCGGCGAGCTCCTTGGCCGCCTGCATCGCGGCGGGCAGCACCGGGTCGGCGAGGCGGTTGAAGAACCCCCAGGCGAGCCCCTCGTCGCCGGAGAACGAGCGCCCGGTATACAGGATCTCGGCTGCGCGCCCCTGCCCGATCACCCGCGGCAGCATCGCGCAAGCGCCCATGTCGCAGCCGGCAAGGCCCACGCGCACGAACAGGAACGCCACCTTGGCGCCCGGCGTGCCATAGCGCAGGTCCGAGAACAGCGCGATCATCGCCCCCGCGCCGGCGCACACCCCGTCCACCGCGGCCACAATCGGTTGCGGGCATGCGCGCATCGCCTTGATCAGGTCGCCGGTCATGCGGGTGAACTCCATCAGCTCGGGCATCGGCATCTTGGTCAGCGGGCCGATGATCTCGTGCACATCGCCCCCGGAGCAGAAGTTCCCCCCCGAGCCGACGATCACCACCGACTTGACGTCGCCCGCGTATTGCAGCGCGCGGAACAGATCGCGCAGCTCGGCGTAGGACTCGAAGGTGAGCGGGTTCTTGCGCTCGGGCCGATCGAGCGTGACGACGCCGACGCGATCTTCCAGGTGCCATTTGAAATGCTTCGCCCGGTAGCCGGCGAGCGCCGTTCGGAATTGCTTCATCGCGGTTCCTTTTTCTCGGTGATCTCGAGGCAGTGCTGCTTCAGCTTGGCGAGCAGACCGAGCAGCTCGGCATGCTCGCGGCGGCTCAGGCCGGAGAGGACCGATACGATCCACGCCTCGTGCTCGCGCGCCATCTCGGCGAACACGCGCTCGCCGGCGCGCGTCAGGCGCACGCGAAAGGCGCGCCGGTCGGCGGGCTCGGCGAGGCGCTCGACGAGCTTCTCGCGCGCCAGCTGGTCGACGATGCCGGTGACATTGCCGCCGGTGACCATCATGCGGCGCGAAAGCGCGTTCATCTTCAGGCCCGCGGGGTGGCGCTCGAGCTGCGACAGCAGGTCGAAGCGCGGCAGGGTGGTGGCGAAACGCTCGCGCAGCCGGCCGCGCACATGGCGCTCGATGAGCTGGGTGCAAGTGAGCAGTCGCAGCCACAGGCGCAGCGCGCGGTGCTCGCCGGCGCGCGAGGCGGACTCGCGATCCTCCTGGGCTCGCGCGTCGCGCGCGCCGCGGCGCGGCGCGGCCCGCTCGGCGGCGACGGGGGTCGGACGCAGCATGGAAGCTCCAAGCCTGAATAGATTAAGCCTAAAGTATTCTGCCGCCGCGCGCGGCGCGTGTCACGCTGCAGCGCGACATTCACCGCACGACGCTAGGGGCGCGTCTCGCGGACCAGGCGAAAGCCGATCAGGATGTGGCGCAGGTCGACCGGGCGGCCATGGCGCGCGGCCGGGCGGCAGACGCCGCAACCGCGGTCGTCCCACGAGCCGCCCTTGACGAGCGCACGTCCCGCGCCCGCCTCGCTCGAAGTCCACTCGTAGACCTGCCCCGCGGCATCGAGCAGGCCGTAAGGACTTGCGCCGCGCGGGTGCGCGCCCACCGGCGAGGTGTCGAATGGACCGGCGTCGTGACTGTTCAGACGCGACGCATCGAAGTCCTCGCCCCATGGAAAGGCGCGCCCGTCGGTACCGCGCGCGGCCTTTTCCCATTCGAGCTCGCTCGGCAGTCGCCAGCGCGCGCCGGTCTGCTGCGAAAGCCACGCGGCGTAGGCGCGCGCATCGGCCTGGCTGATGAGCACCACCGGGTGGTCCTCGCGCCCGGCCGGCGGCTTGCCGTCGGTCCAGGCGTGGCGCCGAGTACGCGACCAGGGATGGATCAGGCCGTAGGACGCCCAGGTTGCCCGATCGATATCCGGCGCGCGATGCCCGCTCGCTGCGACAAAGGCGGCGTATTGCCGGTTGGTGATCGGCGTGCGCGTGATTGCGAAGGCGCGCGTCGTCTCCGGGCCGCGCGGGCGCTCGCCCTCATACCAGCCTTGCGCTCGCGTAATCGGCGATCCGTAGGCGCGCTCATCCAAGCGATAGGCGTCGTTGCGCTCGGCCTCGCTCGACCCGGCGATGAACGCGCCCGCCGGCACTTCGACGCTCGCCGGGCGCCAGGGCTGCGCCATGGCGGGCGCGGCGAGCATCACGATCGCCGGCAGCAACCAGGCGAACGCGGACCGGTGCATCAGAAATACGGCGCTTCGATCTTCTCGCTCGCAAATGCGCGTTGCACAGCGGGGCGCGCAAACACCTTCTCGAGAAACGCGCCCAGATGCGCGCGCACACGCGCCGGCTGCTGCATGTTGCGCGTCCAGCGCGCGAGCATCAGCAAGTAGGGGTCGGCGGCACAATAACGCTCTCCGAGGAGATAGGGCCCACCGTTGGCGCCGAGCACGTGGTCGCAGAAATCGAGCATGCCGGCGACGCGCGCCTCGGCGCGGCTTTTCACCTGCGACGCGGCCCCCGAATCTTCGGTCAATCGCTCTGGGTAGAAATACAGCATCAGCTCGGCCTGCAGCGTGTTCGTGAGATAGACGAGCCACTTGTAGAACTGCGCACGCGCCTCGGTGCCGATCGCCGGCGCGAGCTCGGCCTCGGGGTGGCGATCGGCGAGATGCAGGCAGATCGCCGCCGACTCGTAGAGCACCATGCCGCCGTCCACCAACGTCGGGATGCGGCCGTGCGGATTGAGCTTCAGGTACTCGGGATTCTTATGCGCGTTCTGCGTCCGATCGAGCAGCATCAACTCGTAGCGCGCGCCGATCTCCTCGAGCAGGATATGCGGCGCGAGGTTCGCGTTGCCGGGGTAGTAGTAGAGCTGGAGCATGCGGTTACCGATCGGGTAGGCGGACTGCCGCATTGTGCGCCAACCGGCGATCCCGGCGCCGCAACGGCGCCAGTGCCTCGGCGATCTCGGCCGCCGAGCGTGCGCGCACGGCCTGCATGCCGGCGCGGCGTGCACCCGCCACGTTCTCCTCCGTGTCGTCGATAAGAAGGATGCGGTTGAGTGGCGCGCCGATCGCCGCCGCCACCCGTTCATAGGCGCGCGCCTCTGGCTTGCGCGCACCCAGCTCGAAGGACACGAACACGCGGCGGAAATGCACCAGAGTCGGCGCATAGCGCGCCTGCCAGACCGCACGGTGCGTAGGGTTCGAGTTGCTGAAGGCGTACAGCGGCACGCGCGGCGCAAACTCGGCGAGCAGGTCTACGACGCCGGGCATCTCGCCGACGAACACCGCGTTCCAGCCCCGCTCGAGTTGCTCGTCGTCGAGCGAGATATCGAGCGCCTTGCGCAACGTCGCGTAGTATGCGGCCGCGTCGATTTCGCCGCGCTCATGGCGCTCATAGGCGGCGTCGAAGACGAACCGCTCGCGCAGCGCCTGCTGCGCAACCTGCGCGAGCGTCGCCCATGCCGCGATGACGCGCTCGAAGTCGATCTCGACGACCACGCCGCCAAGGTCAAACAGCAGCGCCTCGACGTCGTGGCTCATGCCGCGATGCGCAGGGCGATGTAGGGCACCAGGTTGAACAGGATGATGCACAGCTTGTAGAACGCCAAGGCGGCGTAGTGGAGCGCGTCGAAGCGCTCCACCGACAGGCGGAACCATCTGCCGTGAAAGCGATGCATCCAGTCGTGCGCCAGAGTAAACATGGCGAACCACACTACCAGCACGCCATAGTTGATCGCAGCGTTCCAGAGGAGGACCTCGGCGAAGAATTCAACGTTCATGCGTCGCACCTCCCGCGTCGCCGGATACGGGATCTTGAATCACCCCTCGATGGTACCGGTGTCCGCGGGAGAGCGCGAGGCGCGCACCGGGATGCCGCCCGGCATGCGCTCAGCGCGCGCCGGCGCGTTGCAGAATCTGCGCCATCCGCGCATAGCCGCGTGACCGGGCGAGCGCGAGCGGCGAGCGGCCCTCACGATCGCCCAGATTGACGTTCGCCCCGGCCTCAACGAGCGCGCGCAGCGTTTCGGTGTGTCTCGTGCCGCCGTCGCCGAGCACGATCGATTCGATGAGCGCAGTCCAGCCGAGGTTGTTGACGTGATCGAGCGGCGCGCCGGCGTCGATCAGCGTGCGCACCACGTTCGCATGGCCGAGGTGCGCGGCCGCGATAAGAGCGGTGCCATCGTAGCGGCTGGTGACGTTGCGCGCGCTCGCGCCCAGGGACAGTGCGACGTTCAGCGTCTCCAGGTCGCCGGCCACCGCCGCGATGGTGACGATGTCGTAGCGGTCGTTCTCGAGCGCGTTAGGGTCGGCACCCGCGGCCACCAGCGCGCGCATGGCGTCGTGATGCGCGCGGTGAGCCGCGACGTGCAATGGCGTACGCCCCCGCGCATCGCGCACCTCGGGTCGCGCACCGCGCAAGATCATCGTGCCGATCGATGCCGCGTCGCCGCGGGACGCCGCGGCCAGCAGGCCGGTGTAGGCTGCGAGCTCCGCAGCCGACGGCGGCACCTGGGCGTGGGACGCCGGGCAAAGCAACGCCGCCAGAAGTACCGCGGGCGCAGCAAGTCTAGGGCGCGTTGAACGCACGATAGATCCATGCCCCGATCAGCGCTGCCGCCATCAGCCAAAGGAGAACGATGACCACGGCGGCGGCGTAGCTCCTTGGCCTCGCGGCGATTCCCGCTGCCCGAACGCGCGCCTCGGCGAGGACCTCGCGGGGAACAAGCCGCAAGCAGAGCGCAAGCCCGAGAGGAACCAGGATCAGATCGTCGAGGAAGCCCAGTACCGGGACGAAGTCCGGGATCAGATCGATCGGGCTCAACGCGTAGGCGACCACCAGCCCGGCAAGCAGCTTCGCGCCGAGCGGCGTACGCGGATCGCGCGCCGCGAAGTACAGCGCCACCGTCTCGCGTTCCAGCGCGCGGGCGCGCTCGTTAAACACGCGGGCGCGCTCGTTAAACACGCGGGCGCGCTCCTTGAACACGCGGGCGCGCTCCTTCAGCGCACGGGCGCGCTCCTGGAGCACGCCGCCCGCGCTCAAGCGCCGAAGAACCGGTACGAGCCGACTTCCGCGAGCTCGGTGGCGACCGGCGGCTCGTCGCAGCGGTCCTTGATCTGGGCCGTGAACGCCTTGAAGGCCGACAGCTGCCCCAGCGGGTTGGATCCGTCCGCCGCCTCGAGCGACACGATATGGACGAAGCTCACGCCGTCGCTCTGCTTGAACGAGGCGTAGCGCAGCCCTGCGGGCTGCTCGTGCTTGAGCTGCCCGAACACCTTGGCGATGTAGCCCTCGTTCTCGGCGGCCCGGTCGGCCTTGACTTTGTAGCGCACCATCATTCGCTTCATGCTCAGCTCTCCTTCTCGCGCGCGGCCGAACTCACGCCTTGCGCAGGAAATCGAAATCGCAGCCGTGCTCGGCCTGCAGCACGTGGTCCATATAGAGCTTGGCGTAGCCGCGCGCGGGCGGCTCGACCGGGGGCTTCCAGGCGGCGCGGCGCTTGGCCAGCGCTTCTTCATTGACCAGCAGGTCGATGCGCCGTTCCTTGACCGAGAGCCGGATGCGGTCGCCGTTCTGCACCAGCGCGAGCGCGCCGCCCGTGGCTGCTTCGGGCGAAACATGCAGCACGATCGTGCCATAGGCTGTGCCGCTCATGCGCGCATCCGAAATCCGAACCATGTCCTTGACACCCGCGCGCGCGAGCTTCGCCGGAATCGGCAGATAGCCCGCCTCGGGCATCGCGTAGCCGGACTTCGGTCCCGCGTTCTGCAGCACCATGAAATCGTCCGCCGTGATGTCGAGATCCGGCGAATCGACGCGCATTGCAAGATCGTCAAGTGAGCCGAATACCACGGCGCGTCCTTCTTTCTCGAACAGCTTCGGATCCGCCGCCGAGCGCTTGAGGATCGCGCCGTTCGGCGCGAGCGAGCCGAACAGCGCCACCAGCCCGCCCTTCTTGGCGAGCGGCTCGGTGAACGGCTTGACGACCGCGCGGTCCACCCACGCCGGCTCCGCGTCCAGCCGCTCGCCGAGCGTCTCGCCCGCCACGGTCATGCAGTCCAGGTTGAGCAGCGGCCGGAGCTCGCGCAGCACCGCCCCTACGCCGCCCGCCGCGTGCAGGTCCGACATGTAGTACTGACCGGTGGGCTTGAGATCGACCAGCACCGGGGTCGAATCCGACAGGGCGTTCAGCCGGTGGAGATCGATCGCGACGCCGACTCGGCCCGCAATCGCGGTGAGGTGCACGATCGCGTTGGTCGAGCCGCCGATCGCAAGCAGTACCCGCAGCGCGTTCTCGATGGATTTTTCGGTGATCACCTGGGAAGGGCGGATCGGTTTCGCCGCAAGCTCCACGGCGCGCCGCCCGCTCGCCTCCGCGGCCCTCAGGCGATCGGCGTGCACTGCCGGAATCGCAGCCGTGCCCGGCAGCGCCATTCCGAGCGCCTCGGCGATCGAGGCCATGGTCGACGCCGTGCCCATCACGGCGCAGGTGCCGGCAGTGGTGGCGAGGTTTCCCTCGATCTCGTCGATGCCCCGCTCGTCGACCTTGCCGGCGCGGTGCAGCGCCCAGAAGCGGCGGCAGTCGGTGCACGCGCCGAGGCGCTCACCGCGGAACGAGGTCGGCATCATCGGGCCGGCAATGAGCTGGACTGCGGGCACGTCGGCGCTCGCCGCGCCCATCAGCTGCGCCGGCACGGTCTTGTCGCAGCCGCCCACCAGCACCACGGCATCCATCGGCTGCGCACGCACCATCTCCTCGACATCGATCGACATCAGGTTCCTGAACATCATCGAGGTTGGATGGAGGAACACTTCGCCAAGCGAAGTAGTCGGGAAGTCGACCGGCATGCCGCCCGCGGCGAGCACGCCGCGCTTGACGGCTTCGATCAGCTCGGGAAAGTGCCGGTGGCAGTTGTTGAAGCCGCTTCTCGAGTCGGCGATGCCGACCACCGGGCGCGCAAGCATCTCGCCCGAGTAGCCCATGCTCTTGGCGAAGGAACGGCGCAGGTAGAGCGAGAAGCCTGCGTCGCCGTAGTTGGTAAGGCCGCGGGCGAGGCCTTTGGCGTGCTTGGTCTTGTTCATGCCTCGAAGCGTGCAACAGGAAGCGCGCCGCGTCCAGCACGGCTCGCGCCAAAAGCAGGTGCAACAGTGAACGAGCGCGCGGCGGGCGAGGCGGCGCGCGCTCCTCGCCGCCCTCTTAGCCTTCCACGACCGGCTCGACGTAGATCTCGACGCGGCGGTTGGCCTGACGTCCGGCCTCGTTCGCGTTGCTCGCCGCCGGCTGGCTCTCGCCCTTGCCGGCGGTGGCCAGGCGCATGCCGTTGACCTGCTGCGACTCGAGGTACCTCGCCACGGACAGTGCACGCCGCTCGGACAGGCCCTGGTTGTAGTCCGCGGCACCGATGTTGTCGGTGTGGCCGACGACCGTGAGCGAGGTCTTGCCGTAGCGCACCACGACATCGGCGAGCTTGTCCATGGTGCTCTGGAAGCCCGGCTTGATGTCAGCGGAGTTGGTATCGAACGCGGTCTGACTTGTCATGGTCACGCGCACCACGTCGTTGGGCAGCTTCTCGACGCGCGCCTGCCCCGCCTGGATCTCCTTGGCGAGGTTCTTCTCCAGGTCGCGCTTCTGGCGATCCATGTACGCGCCCACCGCGCCGCCGGCGAGGCCGCCGCCGACCGCGCCGATCACCGCGCCCTTGGTGCGGTTCTTCTTGTAGGCGGCGGCGCCGACCACCGCGCCACCCACCGCGCCGATCAGCGCGCCGGTCTCCGTGTGGGTGAATTTTCGGCTGCTCGTGCCGTCCGCTGCGCACCCGGAGAGCACGATGCCCGCCGCCACAACGCCTATCCACTGCTTGTTCATCTCGACCTCCGTTTTACGATTGCCCCTGCCCTGCAAGGCGACCATCATCGCCGGATTCGCGGTTTCGCTCTATGTCATTTTCCACGGGACGCGCGCTTTGGGACCTTTCGCTAACCCCAGATCACGCGGGCCGCGTCGACGCACAGCTTGAGCTTGGCGCGCTCGTCGTCTTCCGTGACCGGGTTGCCGCCGATGGTGCTGGCGAAGCCGCATTGCGGGCTGATCGCCAGGCGCGAGGCGTCGATGAACGTCGCGGCTTCGTCCGCGCGGCGCTTGAGCGCGTCGATCGACTCGAGCGCTGCGCGCTTGGAGCTCACCATGCCGAGCACCACGCCCTTCGACTTCGGCACCATGCGCAGCGGCGCGAAGCCGCCGGCGCGCGGCGTGTCGAACTCGAGCAGGAAGTGGTTCACGCGCGCAAGATTGAACAGCTTTTCCCCCACCGAGTCGTAGCCGCCCTCAGACAGGTACATGCCCTTGTAGTTGCCGCGGCACATATGCACGCCAATCACCATTTCCGGTGGCCGGTCGCGCACCGCCTCGTTGATCGCTTCGACATAGAGATCCACCAGACGGTTCGGGTCGTCGCCCTCGGCTTTGACCCGCGCACGCGCATCGGGATCGCACAGCATCGCGAGCGCCACCTCGTCGAGCTGCACGTAACGCGCGCCCGCGGCGGCGAGCTCGGCCAGCTCGGCGCGGTAGACCGCGCCCAGCTCGGCAAAGAACTCGCGCGGTTCGCGGTAGACGCCCTCGTCGGCGTAATGCCGGCCGCGCCAGAAATGCATCGTCGAAGGCGACGGCAGCGTCACTTTCGGCGTTTCACGCGTCACGCCCGCGACGAAACGGAACTCGTCCTGCGCGATCGGTGCGCGTCGTGCTACGCGGCCCGTGACGTGCGGCGCGGTGAAGCCCGTTTCGTGCCCGTGCTCGTCATGGAAGCGGAACTTCGCCTCCTTGACCGCGAGGCCGTCGGTCCGCTCGACGAAGCGCGCCCAGTACGAGGTGCGCCGGAACTCGCCATCGGTCACAACCTGCAGGCCGCACCTCTCCTGCATCTCGACCGCCTCGCGGATGGCCCGGTCCTGGAGCGCACGGAAGTCGTCGTCGGTCAGCTTCCCGTCCGCGTGCGCGCGGAACGCCTGGCGCAACTTCGCCGGGCGCAGCAGGCTGCCGACGTGGTCGGCGCGAAAGGGCGGACGGCCGTCGGGCTGCAGACTCATGCGCAAGGCCCTGAAAGTATCGCCCCCGCAGTGTCGCCGCCCGTGGCGCGGGCTGCAAGCGCTACGGCGACATCATCCGCGGTAGCATCAGGGTCAGCTCCGGAACCGCGATAAGCAACGCGACGACCGAGAGCGCAATAAGGACAAAGGGCGTCACCGAGCCGATGATCTCCCCCATCGTGCTCTGGGGCGAGGCACCCTTGACCACGAACAGCAGCAGCCCGAAGGGCGGCGTCGCCAGGCTCACCTCGAGGATCATCAGCATCAACACGCCGAACCAGACCGGCTCCATGCCGAGCTGCTGCACCACCGGCATGAACAGCGGCACGGTGATCATCATCATGCTGACCTGGTCCATGAAGCAGCCCAGGAACAGCAGGATCAGCAGCATGCCGACGAGCAGCTCGGTCTTGCCGAGGCCCAGGCCGAGGACCGCCGCCGACAAGCCCGCGGAGGCCTGCGAGAACGCCATCACCTGCGAGAACGTGATCGAGCCGCAGATGATGAACAGGGTCATGACCGTGAACCTGAGCGTCTGGCGTACCGAGACGAAGAAATTCTCCCAGGTGAGCCGCCGATAAAGCGCGGCGGCCTCGCTCATCGCCGCCGCAGCCTACCGGCGCCTGACCTGGAAGAACTTCGTCGTCTCCGTCCGGCAGACGCTGCGCTTCACGGTGATGACGCTGTTCATCATCTGCGGCTCGATCACGTTCTCGC
>JBFKUL010000053.1:0-14599 GCA_041635755.1 Burkholderiales bacterium
AGCTTCAAGTTCCAGCCGAGCGCGACGAGCGAGAGCAGCGCTCCGGCAATGCCGGTCCACGCGGCATAGCGCAGCAGCGCGAATGCAAACCGGTAATCCCACAGGCCGAAGCGATGGCCAACGCCCGAGGCGAGCGCCGCCACGCCGGCGAGCAACGCAAATGAAGCAGCCGTAAAGGCGAAGACCTGCGCGCGACGCGGCCAGCGGCTCACCATCCGCCCCCGCCGCCGCCCCCGCCGCCGCCGCCCGAGGAGCCGCCACCACCGCCCGAGCCGCCGGTGCTGCTGCCCGGCGGGGTCGACGCTGCGCTCACGGTGCTGCCCAGGCCCGAGATCGAGTCGGAGAAGCCGCCGAGGCTCGCGCTGCCGGCGCCGAAGCCCGTGTCCGAGCTGTAGTAGTGGGCCACCGCGGCGGCAACCGCGGATGCGCCGAGCGCGGCGGCGAAGCGATCGGCCCAGGTCTTCTCGACATCAAGCGCGAGCGCATAGGGCAGGAATCTGGCGAACTCCTGGGGCGTGCGCTCGGGCGCCTTGAGCCGCGCGAGATCGTCCTTCTCCGCCACACCGAGGTAGTAGCGCAGCCCCTCGATGTGATCCTGGAGCTTGCGCCCGGGCACCGAGTACGCGGGCAGCAGATAGGAGAACAGCAGCAGCTGCGATCCGAGCACCACGCCAAGCGCGACCATCGACTCCCAAGCCGTGTCCAGGTAGATCATCGCGCCTACGGTCAGGGCCGAGATCAGCACGCCCAGTGCGAACGAGCCGCGATTGCGAGAGAACAGCTTTTCATTGAATTGCAGCTCGAGGTCGCGCCGGAACGCGTCGCGTGTCGCCTGTACGCCGGCGTCGTGCTTGCGCTTGAGCGTCAGCGCCTTGCCGGGCCCGAACAGCATCGCCGAGAAATGCCGCTCACCGGGCAGCCACTCGACGTCCTTGCCGGTGCGCTCGATCTGATACTCGTCTTCATGCTCGCGGATCTTGAGGTAGCCGCGCGCGCCCAGCCCGAGCAGCGCCGCGGCGAAGCACTTGTCGTCGTAAGCCATGCGATCGACAAAGCGCACCCCGGCCGGGCCGAGGCCCGGCGGCGGCTCGTAGCGCGGGAACTTCGGCCCGGCGCGCGGATCGCGCCCGACGAGGTGCCAGCGCCAGTACAGAAACGCGAGCAGGACGAGCGCGCCCAGAATGCCGCTCAGGATGCCCCGGTTGTCCGTCAGCCACCAGCCGAGGCGCTGTGCCATGCCGGGCCGGCGCACGATGCCCTTGGGAAACTCGAGCACGATGGTCATGCCGGCGCCCGCCGGTAGCGGCGTCGTGGCGCGAAAGTGCGCGCCGCCGTCGCGCGCCTCAGCCTGATAGTTGCGTCCTCGCGCGCGGGGGTAGCCAGTGTAAGCCTCGAGCTTGAGCTCGCGCGCCGGTACCGTCACCGGCAGGCGCACCTCAGCCGAGAGCCGCTGAAAGGGGAGCGTCCAGCCGTTGCCGTTCACGTTCCAGTACAGCTCGTCGTGCAGCTCGAAGAACCCGAGCTGGCGCGTTGTGCGGTAGGTGATGACGTAGGTGTGCTCGCCGCGCGGCAGGTGCACGTTCGGATCGCCGACGCGCACGCGCACGCCGTTGGCCAGGCGCTGGGTGATCCACGTTGCAGGCAAGTTATTGTGCGTCACCGAGATGACCTCGAAGCCGACGCGCACGCGGGTCCCGAGGCGGTCCTCGTAATCGGTCGGGAAATCGCGGTAGATGCCGCGCCGGATCTGCCGGCCCTCGGCCTGCACCACGATCGTCTCGACCACGCGCAAGGCGCTGTCGGCGGCGATCGTGATGTCGCTGTGAAAATCGATCACGCGCTCCTGCGCGAAGCCCGGCGCCGCGACGCCCAGGAGCAACGCGCAAAGCAGACGCCTCACAGCGCCACCTTGACCGGCTCGCGCTCGTCGGTCTCGAAGAACGGCATCGGCCGGAAGGCGAACAGGCGCGCGACGATCACGTCGGGAAACGACTCCAGGCGTGTGACGTACTGCTTGACCGCGCCGTTGTAGAAGCGTCGCGCGTGCTGCAGCGCATCCTCCACCTCGACCAGCTTTGCCGAGAGGTCGCGAAAATTCGCGTCCGCCTTGAGCTGCGGATAAGCCTCCTGCAAGAGCACGAGCTGCTTGAGCTGCGCGCCGAGCTGGCGCTCGAGCCCGAAGCGCTCGGCAGCCGCGCCGGCGTGCAGCGCGCCGGCGCGCAGCTCCGTCACCGTGCTCAGCAGCGCTTTCTCGTAAGCGGCGTAGCCACGCACCGCTTCCACCAGCTGCGGCACGAGATCGGCGCGGCGCTTGAGCTGCACGTCGATGTCGGCAAAACCCTGGCGTACCTGATTGCGCTCTTCGATCAAGCGGTTGTAGAGCCAGATCGCCGCACCGAGAAGCGCAAAAGCCACGATCAATGCCAGCGTCCCGCCGCTCATCGGTTTCCCATTCCGGCGCGCGCAGCGCCTGTTGGTCTTTGCGGGGGCTATGGTGCCGCACAGGGCGCGCGAGCGGAAGTCCTTCTGGGGCGGCGGCGGCCGCCCGCCGCGCGCGTCCGCGATTTGACCAAGGTCAAGCTCCGCGGCCCGCCGTAGAATAAACATGGAGTCGAGGATTAACCCTCGCTCGAGCGGGAGGCTCTATGTTCGCAAGGGATGTAATGACGACCTCGGTGATGACGGTGACGCCGGAAACCGACGTCATCGAGATCGCCAAGATGATGCTGGAGCAACGCATCAGCGCCGTGCCGGTGCTGAACGCTAAGGGCAAGCTGGTCGGCATCGTGAGCGAAGGCGATCTGATCAATCGGACCGAATCCGAGACGCGGCATCGCTCCTCGTGGTGGCTGCGGATGGCTTCGGGCGAAGACGACGTTTCGCGCGAGTACCTGCGCAGCCACGGCCGGCACGCCGAAGACGTAATGACCACCGACGTCGTCACGGTCAAGCCCGATACGCCGCTCGCGCAGATCGCAGCGCTGCTCGAGAAGCGCCACATCAAGCGCGTCCCGGTCGTGGAGGGCGGCAAGCTTCTGGGCATCGTGAGCCGTGCCAACCTGCTGCGCGGCCTGGCGGCCTGGCAGCCCACGGCGGCCAAGACGAAACCGCAGGACCGCGCGCTGCGCGAGGCGCTGGTGAAGGCGCTCGACGAGGCAGGCCTGCCGATGCACCTGATCAACGTGATGGTGAGCGGCGGCGTGGTCGAACTCTGGGGCCTGGTCGACACGACGGCGCAAAAGCGCGCGGCACGCGCGGCCGTCGAAGCCACGCCGGGCATCGAGCGGCTCGAAGACCACCTCACGGTCAAGACCGGGCAGCTGCGCGCGATGCACGGCCACATCTGAGGCGGCCGGCCGTGCCGATGAGCGCTCATGACCTAATGGAAGAGAGGTGACGATGCACGATCCGGTCGGCGCATGGCATGAGGAGCATGTGTTTTTCGAGCGCCTGCTCGGCATGTTCGAGCGCGAGCTCGCCGTGTTCCACGCCGGCGAACACCCGAACTACGAGCTGATGATCGACATCCTGACCTACCTGCGCCACTACCCGGACCGCTTTCACCACCCGCGCGAGGACGCCACCTTCGATTTTCTCGTCAAGCGCGATCCGTCGCTGCGTAAGCAGATCGATCACCTGCGCCAGGAGCATCATTTGATTGGTGCCGCCGGAGACAAGCTGCTCGAGACGCTGAACAAGATCGCCGATGACGCGATCGTCGCCCGCAAGCAGCTCGAGGCGGAAGCCAAGGCGTACCTCGACCTATACCGGCACCACCTCGAAGCCGAGGAAACCCGCGTCATGCCGCGAGCCGGCGAGCTGCTCACGGCGAAGGAATGGGACGCGGCGGCGAAATCGGTGCCGCATCAGCCCGATCCGTTGTTCGGCGACGCGTTCGAGGAGCGCTACCGCGAGCTGCGCCGGAGGATCGCGCTCAGCGCGTAGTCCCACCGGCGGACGACGCGAGCCGGCGGATGCGCGACAGGCTCAGGACACCCGCCTTTCCCCAACCCCGCCTGCCGCCCGGGACTGCGGGACGGAAGGACTCGTAGAGCCTGTAAGCGCGAGAGGCAAGCGCCTCTGGTGGCAGCGAGCGTGCGAGCGCCTGCATTGCCTTGCGCGTGGCAGAGTAGTCCGCTCCGAATTTGGCCTCGACGTAGGCCTCGACCCCTTCGGGCGAAACCGGCTTTCCTTTGGCAAGCGCGCGCAAGCCCTCGGGCGTGCGTCGCACCGTTACCGCGCGCGAGAGCAGGTGCACCGTAAGCGGCTTGCCGCGCCCGGGCGCCTTGCGCCTCTTTCTCACCTCGGCAGGCTTGGGGTGGAACAGGCCGAGCGCTTTGCCTTTGGAATAGGCGTTCAATCCGGCGACCGCTCGTCCCAGCGTCAGCGCCTCGTCCCAGGCAAAGCCCAGGCGCTGCGCAACCACCGCCGCCCACAGTGTGAGCACCGGGGCGCGATTGACAGTAATGCGCGATCTCGCGCGGGCGGCGTCGCGCGCCATGGCGCCGCTACCTTAACCCGGATCGCGCGACCTCGACGGGCCGCTCTGCTACTGTAAAGCCATGGCGTCGGACGGCACCCTGTTCACGATCGGGCACTCGAATCATCCGATCGGCCGATTTCTCGAGCTGCTGGCCGCGCACGGCGTGACCGCTTTGGCCGACGTTCGCTCGCACCCGGTGAGCCGTTTCAACCCGCAGTACAACCGCGGCGCGCTTGAGGCGGCGCTCGAAGGCGCGGGCATCGCCTACCGGTATCTCGGGCGCGAGCTCGGTGCGCGAACCAACGATCCGAATTGCATCGTCGAGGGAAAAGTAAGCTATGCGCGCGTCGCGCAAACCGAGGCTTTCCGCCGCGGCCTCGCCGGGCTGCGCGAGGCGATGGACCTGCAGCGCGTGGCGCTGATGTGCGCGGAGAAGGATCCGCTTGCCTGCCACCGCACGATCCTGGTCGCGCGGCCGCTGTTCGAAGCCGGGGTGCCGGTCGTGCACCTCCTCGCCGATGGCTCGACCGAGCCGCACGAAGAGGCGATCGCGCGACTGCTGCGCGAGCTCGGGCTGCCCGCCGAGGATCTGCACCGCGACGCGCTCGTCGCCGAGGCCTACCGGCTGCGCGGCGAGCGCATGGCCTGGCGGCCTACCGCGCGAACCGGATCGGGGGCCCGGCCGTGACGAGAAAGTTCGTTGTGCTGATTTGCCTGCTCGCATGCGGCTGCGCCGGGCGGCCATCGATCGGCGTGGTGATCACCAACGCCCCGGACAGTCTCGAGTGCAGCTCGCCCACCGGACGCGGCAACTGCCGGTGACGGCGGACTAGCGCTTTCCGGCCACCAGGATCGGATCGAGCGACGGGATCTTCTGCTTCACGTCCGCCTGCAGCGCTTCGGCCTGCTCTCTGGGCAACGATGCCTTGAGTCGCACGCGGTGCAGCACCTTGCCCGCCACCGTCACGCGCATCAACACGGCGGGGAAGCCTTCCTTTGCCGAGAGCCGAGCAAGCCGATGGGCACGCTGCTCCGACGCAAACGCCCCGAGCTGCACCTGGTAAACCTTCTCCGGCTCGGCGGATGCTGCAGCCGCTGCCGGCGGCGCGGGCTCGGGCTCACGCGAGTCGCTCAAGGTGAGCGGCGGAGGCGCCGTCGGCTTGGGTGCGGCCGGTGCCGGCGCCTTCTTCGGTGGGGTCGTGGGCGCCGCGGCCGGGGCCGGCGCAGGTGTTGCCGCCATTGCTGGCGCGGGTTGGGTCACGGGCGCGGCAGGCGCACTTTCTGCCGGTGAAGTCGCTGGTGCAGCGGGGGCAAGTGCCGGCGGCGGCGGGCCCGCAAGTCCCGGCGCGGGTGCGGCGGGTGCGGGCGAGGCCGGCGCTGGCGCGGGCGAGGCTGGCGCTGGCGTGGGCGAGGACGGCGCCGTCGGCTCGGCGAGCCCCGGAGCTGCGGGAGCGGGCTTGCTCGCGATGGCGATCGCCGGGCGCACCTCGCCCTTGGAAACGGGCTGGGTCATCGTAACGGGCGACGGGTCCTGGAACATGAGCAGCGGAACCACGAGCACCGCGGCGAGTGCCGCCACGAGCACGAGCCAGAACACGTTGCGGCCGATGCGCTGGCGAAAGCCATCGATCGCGTCAGAGACTCGAAGCAGTACGTTCATCATGATGGTTCCTCGATTGGTCCAGGCGGCACGCCCATCATCGGCTTACCCTGTTTCGGCCGCCCTTCTTCGCGCGATAGAGCGCCTCGTCC
Organism: Burkholderiales bacterium; assembly: GCA_041635755.1. GTDB lineage: Bacteria > Pseudomonadota > Gammaproteobacteria > Burkholderiales > SG8-39 > JBFKUL01. The sequence continues at coordinate 6,236 of JBFKUL010000053.1, forward strand.
GCGGCCTTCAGCACGAGTGACGGCGTGCCGAGCTTGCCGTCCTTTTCCGCCACCCCGATCGACACCGTCACCGAGAGCGTCCTGCCGGGCCGGTGCACATGGCGGCGCCGGATGCCGCTCTCCGGATCCTTGGGGCGATCGTCGCTGCGCACTTCCATGGCGTAATCCTCGATTGATTCGCGGATGCGCTCTAGGTGCGACTTTGCCTGCTTCAAGGTCCGATCGGCGAACAGCACCGCGAACTCCTCGCCGCCGTAGCGGAAGGCCTTGCCGCCGCCGCCGACCTCCGAGAGGCGCGCAGCGACCAGCTTGAGCACCTGGTCGCCGATGTCGTGCCCGTGCTTGTCGTTGAATTTCTTGAAGTGATCGACGTCGACCATGGCGATAATGTAAGTGGGGCCGAGTGCGCGCAGGCGCTCATCGAGCGCGCGCCGCGCCGGCAACCCGGTGAGCTCGTCGTGGAACGCCAGGCGGTGCGACTCCTGCAGCACCGAGATCAGCAGCACTGCGCCCGCCGCAGTCATGAAGATACTGAACGCGTCCGAAGCGCGTACCCACTCGCACGCGATGAAGAATGCCGTCACCGCGCCGACCATGCCGATGTCGAGCGGCGAGTGACGCGGCCAGGCCCGCGCCACCGCCGCGATGAACGCGGCGGCGAACATCAGGCGCCCGACGAGCGGCGTCGGCGGCGAGCGCAGCAGCCAGTGATCGAGCACGTCGTACCATGCCGCTCCCAACAGGCCGCTGCGGCCCGCGGCAGCGATCCAGGCCACCAGCAGCACCTCGATCGCGGCGAGCAGCAGCCAGCGGTAATTGTGGTGATGCGAGACACCGCGCTCGGGCAGCACGAGCGCGAGCAATATGTTGAACGGCACCACCACCACCAGCGCGGTGTACACCGCCTTGGCGGCAAAGAGGCCGCCCTCGAGCTGAAGCACGAAGTGGTAGGCTGCATAGGCGGCCACCAGCGAAGCCGAAGCAACGAAGGCGCGTCCCCGGTTGAACCACAGGCTCACCGCCGCCGCGAGCAGGATCACCAGGCCTGGCCCGAGTGCGTGCAGGCCTTTGAGCTCCGGCGGCAACTTCCAGCCGATCGCCGCCACCAGCGCCGCGGCGACGAGGATCACCGCGGGGGCAAATGCCGGACGCAAAGTGGGTGGGATGGCGAAGTTCAGCGTCATGCGGCGCTTCGCGGGTCGATCGGCGAACGCGTCATGCTTCCTCCGGCGGTTTGATGCGCCGAAACGCGCGCCACAGTAGCAGATCGTAGGTGATCTTGATGAGCGCGCCCGCGACCAGGGGCGCCCACAGCGCGCCGGCCTGGAAGGCGAGCCCGGCGAGCGCCGGCGCGACCATGCGGCCGCTCGCCCGACCGAGCTGCGTCATGCCCGAGGCGTAGGCGCGCTGCCAGGGCGGCACGATCGCCATCAGGTAGGACTGGCGCGTCGGCACGTCCATCTCGGAGAGGCCTTCGCGCACGATGAACAGCGCCGCCGCCACCTCGAAGCTCGGGGCAATCGGCAACGTGAGCAGCAGAAAGCCCGAGGGCATATGCGTGAACACCATGGTGTTCACCAGGCCGATGCGCCGCGCGAGCCACGCTGCGCCGAAATGCGACAGCACGGTCATGGTGCGCGCGGCGAGAAACAGCGCCGCGAGCGCGCTCTCCGATACGCCGAAGCGCAGATACAGGAACCACGCGATCAGCGCCGAGCCGATGAATCCGCCGCCGAAGGAGTCCATCGCAGAGAGCAGCGTGAAGTTGCGCACGGCGTGGCGCGTGCGCGGATCGGCGACATAACCGGTCGGCAGCGCGCCGCGCTCGGTCGCGGTGGAAAGCCGGGCGTAAAGGAGCGCCACCGCGACGAACAGCAGCGCGTAAAAGTACACGGTCGCGTCGTAGGCGCGCAGCTCCTCGGCACCGAACTGCTCGCGCAGCAGCTCGGGCAGCGCGGCGAGCAGCGCGCCGGCCGCGCCGCCGACGTCCTGCAGCGCGTTGTACCAGGCGAACACTTGCGTACGTTGAGCATCCGGCGCGGTCCCGGGCAAGATCGCCGCCTCGAGCGCCTGCGCCGCGCCGCGGTCGGTGCCTTGCGTGTTGAGCATGCCGAGAAACACCGCGAGCGCGAGCGCCGACGGCGCGTCGAGCAACGCAAGGCTCACGCCTCCGCCCGCGGCGAGCAATGCCAATCCGATGAGACTCCTGCGCCGGCCGACGCGGTCGGCGAGGAACGTGCCGTAGGCGGTGCCCGCCGCGACGCCCGCCAGCCCGGCGCTCAGCAGGAGACCGATCTGCGCCTCGGCAAAGCCGCGCTTGGCCAGGTACACCGCCGCGAGCACGCTGATCGCTCCGGCGGCGAAACCGCGCAACACCGCGGCGGCGTAGATCAGGTGGCGATCGGTCCTCGCGTCGCTCACGCAAAGCCATCAGCGCGGAATCCGACATCGGCCACCCTGCCGCGCTGCGCGCGCTTGCCCTCGTATTGGTCAAGCGCCTTGGCGTCGAGCTCGGCGGTCTTGCGGCTGCGCTTGAAGCCGGTCAGCGTGAGCGAGGCCTTGACATCGAGCGCGGCAAGCGCGGCGAGGGTGATCTTCTCGGGCAGCGCAATGATCTGCACGCCCACGCCCCCGTTCGGGCGCACCGGCATCTCGGCGAGCGGGAACACCAGCAGCCGCGCATCGGACGAGAGTGCCGCAAGCCGCATCTTGTCGGGCACGCCCGCAACCAGCGCCGGCGCATTGGCGCGCGCGCCCTCGGCGACCGCCATGAACTCCTTGCCCACCTTGGTCTTGGTGACCAGATCGCCGAGCTTGCACAGAAATCCCTGCCCGGCGGACGAACTCATCAGCAGGCGCCGCTCGGGATCGCCGCTGGCCATCCACACGATGTCATCGCCATTGCAATTGATGAGCGTGTTGACGGGCGCGCCGTCGCCGCGCCCGCTCGGCAGGTTCGCCGCGCCCAGTGTCCAGGTCTTGCCCGAGGCGCCGAGCAGGATCACTTGATCGGTGGTCTTGCACTCGAGCGCCTCGCCGAGCGCATCGCCGTCCTTGAAGTTGACGCTCGCGAGATCAACGCCGTGGCCCGAGCGCGCGCGAATCCAGCCCTTTCTGGACAGGATCACGGTGATCGGCTCCTCAAGCACGTTGCGCTCGATCTGGGTGCGCTCGTCGGGCTTGATGAGCGTGCGGCGAGGGTCGCCGAATTTCTTCGCGTCGTCCTCGAGTTCCTTGACGACCAGCTTGCGCAGGTCCTTTTCATTGTCGAGCAGCTGCTTCAGACCCTTGCGCTCGGCCTCCAAACTCTTTCGCTCGTCGTTCAACTTGACGCCGTCGAGCTTGGTGAGCTGACCCAGGCGCAGGTTGACGATGTCCTCGGCCTGGCGCTCGCTCAGCTTGTATTTCGTCTGCAGCTTCTGCTTCGCCTCGGGCTGGTCCTCGCAGGCGCGGATCAGCTTGATGATCTCGTCGATCTTGACGAAGGCCATCAGCCGGCCCATCACGATGTGCAGCCGATCCTGGCACTTCTCGAGGCGGTGCTCGGTGCGCCGGCGCACCGTGGCGACGCGGAACTCGGTCCACTCCTTCAGAACGTCGACGATGCCCTTGGTGTCGGGCAGGCCGTCCAGCCCGAGCCAGGTGAGATTGACCGCGTAGCGCGTCTCGAGCGAGGTGTGCACGAGCAGCGCCTTCATCGTCGCCTCGGCGTCCTGGCGCGAGCTTCTGGGCTCTATGACGAGCCGCAGCTTGGCCTTGCGGTCGGACTCGTCGCGTACCGATTCGACGAGGTCGAGCACGAACTGCTTGAGGCGTTTTTGCTCCTGGCCGACGTCCTTCTTGCCCGAGCCGGGCTTGGGATTGACCAGCGCCTCGATCTCCTCGAGCACCTGGCGACAGGACACGCCGTGCGGCAGCTCGCTCACCACGATGCGCCACTGGCCGCGGGCGAGCGGCTCGACCGACCAGCGTGCGCGCATGGCGATCGAGCCGCGACCGGTTTCGTAGGCCTGCCGGATTTCCTCGGGCCCCGAGATAATCTGTCCGCCGCCGGGAAAATCGGGCCCCGGCATCAGGCCGAGCACGTCGTCCAGCTTGGCCCGCGGGTGCTTGAGCACGTGCGCAGCCGCGAGCGCCACTTCCTTCAGATTGTGCGGCGGGATGCGCGTTGAGAAGCCGACCGGAATGCCGAACGATCCGTTAAGCAACCCGAAAGGCATGCGCGCCGGCAGCAGCTGGGGCTCGTCGAACTTGCCGTCGTAGTTCTTGACAAAGTCGACCGTGCCTTCGCCGATCTCGGCGAGCATCAGCTCGGCGTAGCGCGAGAGCTTCGCCTCGGTGTAGCGGTAGGCCGCGGCCGAATCGCCGTCGCGCGAGCCGAAATTGCCCTGACCCTCGATCAGCGGGTAGCGCATCGAGAAGGGCTGCGCCATGTGCACCAGCGCCTCGTAGGTCGAGGAATCGCCGTGCGGGTGGTACTTGCCGAGCACCTCGCCGACGTAGCGCGCGCACTTGGCGAAGCCCTGTGCGCCGGTGTCGCCCATCGCGTAGAGGATGCGCCGCTGCACGGGCTTCAATCCGTCGGCGATCTCGGGCAGCGCTCGCGCGCGCACCGTAGAGACCGCGTAGCCGAGGTAGGCCTGCGAGGCGTGGCGCTCGATCGGCGCCGCGTCTTCGCCCTCTTCGGGGCCGAACAAATCCAGGGTGTGGGTATCGTCCATCGCTAGTCAAAAAGTGAAAGCTGCTTGTCCGCCATCGCCACCGCGAGCTCGACTGCGCTCTTGGCGCGCTCGAGCGTGTCGACGTGGCCGCGCTTGCCGGCGGCCTCCCAGTCGTACCGACCCTGCGCCACCAGCGTCACCTTTCCGAGCTTCTGCTTGCCGAGCCAATAGGCATGGCCCATGTAGCCGCGCTCCCAGAACGGCTTTTGCCGCTGCTTTGTTTTCTTCTTCATGACCGGCATGTGCACCTCCGCGCCGCGGCGCCACGGCGCTTCAAGCGCGCACGCGCACCGCAATGGAAACCCCCACCCGACCGCGGTAAAACCGGGTCTGTCCCCGATCAGACATCGGCCTCCACGGTTTTCCAGTGCTCCCGCATCCAGTTGCGACGCCCTTCGGCTTCGCCGGAATCCATCAGCAGCTCGAACACGCCGCGCGCCTTGGCGAGCTGCGCCGGGTCGAGCTGCATCTGGATCAGGCGCCGCGTGTCCGGATTCATGGTCGTCTCCCAGAGCTGCTCGGGGCTCATTTCGCCCAGGCCCTTGAAGCGCGAGATGTCCCAGGCGCCGTCGCGCACCTTTTCTTTCTTCAGCACCGCAACGGCCTCTTCAAGCTCCTCGTCGTCAAGGCAGTAGATGCGCCGCGCCGGCTTGCCTTTTCCCTGCCCCGGCACCTCGACCTTGAACAGCGGCGGCTGGGCGACGAACACGCGGCCGGCCTCGACCAGCCTCGGGCAGTGCATGAAGAAGAACGTCAGCAGCAGCGCCTGAATGTGGCCGCCGTCGACGTCCGCGTCGGTCATCAGGATGATCTTGCCGTAGCGCAGCCCCGTCAGATCCGCCGCATCGGACGAGCCGTGCGGATCGACGCCGATCGCGGTGGCGATCGCCTGCAGCTCCTTGTTGGCGAGCACGGTGCGCGCGTCCTTCGACATGGTGTTGAGCACCTTGCCGCGCAACGGCAGGATCGCCTGGGTCTCCTTGTCGCGCGCCTCCTTGGCGCTGCCGCCCGCCGAGTCGCCCTCGACGAGGAACAGCTCGTTGCGCGTAATGTCGCCCGCGGCGCAATCGACCAGCTTGCCCGGCAGCGTCGCGACGCCGGAGGACTTCTTGCGCTCGTACTTCTTGCCCTTGGCCAGCCGGTTATTGGCCTGCTCGAGCGCGAGCTCGACGATCTTGCGACCCTCGTCGGGATGCTGGTTGAGCCAGAGCTCGAAGCCGTCGCGCACGCAAAGGTCGAGCAGCTTCGCGGCGTGGCGCGTCGTGAGCTTCTCCTTGGTCTGGCCGTGGAACTGCGTGCGCACGATCCTCGCCGAGAGCGTGAAGCAGGCGCGGCCCCAGACGTCCTCGGCGATCAGCTTCACGCCCTTGAGCGTAAGCCCCCGCGTATCCATGAAGGCGCGCACCGCATCGAAGATGCCGTTCCTGAAGCCCGCCTCGTGAGTGCCGCCCGAGCGCGTCGGGATGAGATTCACATGGCTGTCGGCAAAGGTCTCGCCTTCGCTCACCCAGCCCACGGCCCACGACGCACCCTCGCCGGCCATGATCTCGCCGAGCTCGGCGGCTTCTTTTTCTCCGACGGTGCGCTCGCCGGTCCACAACGGCGCCACCAGCTCGCGTCCCTGCAGCATGAACTCGAAGTACTGCTGCATGCCGCGCTCGAAGCGCCAGGTCTTCTTCTCCTTGCCTTCGACGTTCAGCACCATCGTCAGGCCCGGCAGCAGATAGGCCTTGGAGCGAATCAGGTGCTCGAGCTCCTGCATCGGGATCGAGGGCGAGTCGAAGTACTTCGGATCGGGCCACAGGCGCACCGTGGTGCCGCTCCTGCGCCCTTCCTTCGCCTTCTCGCTCTTGAGCTTCTGCGCCAGCTCGCCGCCGGCAAAAGCCATGCTGTGCTTCTGGCCGTTGCGATACACGGCGACCTCGAGGCGTTTGGACAGCGCGTTGGAAACCGCGACGCCCACGCCGTGCAGGCCGCCCGAGATGTGATACACCGCTTCGCCGGATTTCTCGAACTTGCCGCCCGCGTGCAGCATGCTGAAGGCGACTTCCACGGCGGGCTTCTTCTCCACCGGATGCATGTCGACCGGGATGCCGCGCCCCTCGTCATCGATCTCGACCGAGCCGTCCTTGTATACGCTGACCGTGATCTTCTTGCCGAAGCCGGCAAGCGCCTCGTCGACGGCGTTGTCGATCACCTCCTGCACGACGTGCAGCGGGTGGATCGTGTGCGTGTACATCCCCGGCATCCGGCGCACGGGCTCGAGCCCTTTGAGCGCCTGGATCGCCGATGCGTCGTAAGCCTGCTGTTTGGCCATCTCCCCGGTCCTGAACCGCCAAAGCGAACGCTAAACGTTGGGGTTTGCACGCGGCAAACCACAACATATTGTAGTCTCGTGCGGGGCGGGCCGCGCGCGGGCACGCCGACGGGCCGCCTCGGCGCTCCTCCGGCGCCGGTCCGACGCCTGGATGGCGGGCACTGCCACCGGCGGCCAGGGAGCGCGGCGGCGCGCCCCTACGCACATGCATGACCGGGCAAGCCGGTGTGCGGACCGGTGCCGCAGCGCGCGACCCGAGCCGCGTATTGCGTGCGGCCCAGCCGCCTCGCGGTTAGCTCTCCGGCACTAACGGTGCGGAATTTGCGCTCGAAACCTGAGCCCGTCTCTTAGAAGCACCAGCGAACCCCTTGCCGGCAATGACATTCGCGCGCGGCGTGAATCGTAAATTTCGGTCAGAAAGCTTCGCAAAATTGCGCTGCCTGCACATTTGTTGACGCGCAGAGAGACGCACGCTGGTTCGTTGCGCGATTTTTACACCACTTTTTCAACACGCTAGCAACGGAGTCGATTAGATTACGTTTCACTCATGCAATCAGACCTCGCCGCCGCGGCCCTCGCCGGACTCGCCAAGCGCCGCGTATTGGCGGTGGCTGTGCTGCGCCACGCGCGGGTAGCCTGGGCCAGTCCCGCGCTGCTCGCCATGTTCGGGCTCGAACCCGACGCGGCCACCGGCAAGCGGTTCCTCGACTTGGTGGCGGCCGACGACCGCGAAACGCTCGCCGGGGTGCTCGACGAGACGCCCGGCGCAGAGGCGCCGCCCACCGGCTTTCGGGGCATGCGCGCCGACGGCAGCCTGTTCGAGGGCGAGCTCACCAGCTCCGCGTTCGACCTGCCGGGGGGTGCTGGCGCGGTGATCACGGTCAGCGACGTCACCGAGCAGCGCCGCGCCCAGACCCAGCTTTCCTACCTCGCGTTCCGCGACGCGCTGACCGAGCTGCCCAACCGGGCGCTGTTCTTCGACCGCCTGCGTCAGGCGCTGGTCGACGCGCGCCGCCACAGTAGCGCGTTCGCCGTTCTGGTCGGCGACCTGGACGGGTTCAAGCACGTCAACGACCGGCATGGCCACGAGACTGGGGACGCGCTGCTGCAGGTTGCGGCCAAGCGCCTGCGCGCCGCCACGCGCGAGGGCGACACGGTGGCGCGCATCGGCGGCGATGAATTCTCCGCCATCCTGGCGCGGGCTGCGAGCATTGAGGACGCGGCGATCGTGGCCAAGCGCATGGTGCGGGCATTCAACGCGCCGGTGGTCGTGGGAGGGCAGTCCTGCCAGGTCGGCATCAGCATCGGCATCGCGCTCTACCCCGC